>JACAEC010000138.1 GCA_013389055.1 Hydrogenophilaceae bacterium | reverse complement strand
CTGGTCCAGGCCTTGCAGGCCAAGGGCCATATCGTGGCGGTGACCGGCGACGGCGTGAACGATGCCCCCGCCCTGCGCGCGGCCGACATCGGCGTGGCCATGGGCCAAAGCGGCACCGACGTCGCGCGCGAGGCGGCCGACCTGGTGCTGCTGGACGACCACTTCGCCACCATCGTCGCCGCCGTCGAGGAGGGGCGCGCGGTCTACCAGAACCTGCGCAAGTTCATGACCTACATCCTCACCTCCAACATCCCGGAGCTGGTGCCTTATCTCGCCTTCGTGCTGTTCAAGATTCCGCTGCCGCTGACCGTGATCCAGATCCTGGCGGTGGACCTGGGCACCGACATGCTGCCGGCCTTGGCCCTGGGCGCCGAACCGCCGCACCCCGGCCTGATGCGCGAGCCCCCGAGAAAGCGCGGCGAGCGCCTGCTGACCCGCGGGCTGCTGCTGCGCGCCTATCTCTTTCTCGGCCTGATGGAGGCGGCGGCTGGCATGGCGGCCTTCATCTATGTGCTTGATCGGGGCGGTTGGCAATACGGCCAGGTCTTGGCCTGGAACGACCCGCTCTATCTCCAGGCCACCACCGCGACTTTGGCGGCCATCATCGTCATGCAGATGGTCAACGTCTTTATCTGTCGCGATCCCCGACAATCGCTGTTCCGCCTGGGCTGGTTGAGCAACCGCTTGATTTATCTCGGGCTGGCGGCCGAACTCGGGCTCATCCTCGCCATTGCCTACACCCCGCTCGGCAATCGCATCTTCGGGGCCGCGCCGCTCGATCTGGCGGTCTGGCTGTATCTGCTGCCCTTCGCCCTGGCGATGCTGATTTTGGAAGAGGCGCGCAAGGCGCTGCTGCGCCGATCGATGCGCACACCCTAAGCCCGGCCGGGCGCTGTGCTAAGATTTCTCGACGATTCTCGGGCCATCACCCATAGACGAGGCAGATATGGAACTCGAACACGCGCGCCACAACATGATCGAACAGCAGATTCGTCCCTGGGATGTGCTGGACCAGCACATATTGGACTTGCTCGCCAAGGTGAAACGCGAGGACTTCGTGCCGGAGGCTTGCCAGGCCATGGTCTTCGTCGATATGGAAATCCCGCTCGGCCACGGCGAGGCGATGTGGCCGCCCAAGCTGGAGGCGCGCGCCTTGCAGAGCCTGGCTATCCAGCCGACCGATCGGGTGCTGGAGGTGGGTACCGGCAGCGGCTATCTGACCGCACTGCTGGCCAGCCTGGCCGGCGAGGTGCTGAGTATCGAGATCGAGCCGGAATTGAAGGCGGCGGCCGAACAGAAGTTGGCCGCCCATGGCTTCAGCAATGTCCGGCTGGAGCTGGGCGATGGCGCCCGGGGCTGGGAGCGCGGCGCGCCTTATGACGTGATCATCCTGACCGATTCCACGCCGGTGTTGCCGGACGCGCTGTTGCGCCAGCTCAAGGTCGGCGGCCGCCTGTTCGCCGTGGTCGGCGAGGCCCCGGTGATGCAGGCGCGGCTGGTGACCCGCACGGGCGAGGCGGCTTGGCGCACCGATGTCCTGTTCGAGACCCAGGTCAAGGCCCTGCGCAACGCGGCCGAGCCCGAACGCTTCGTGTTCTGAAATGAGGCAGTTGCGGCCGGCCGAGCTGAAGGCCTGGCTCGACGACCCAGGCCGCAGCAAGCCGTTGCTGCTCGATGTGCGGGAACCCTGGGAATACGGCCTGTGTCACATCGAAGGGTCGCAACTCATGCCGATGGGTAGCGTGCCCAACCGCTTGAATGAGCTGGATTCTGGCAGGGAGATCGTGGTGATCTGCCACCACGGCGTGCGCAGCTTCCATGTCGCGCGCCTGCTGGAACACAGCGGTTTTGCCAATGTAATCAATTTGACCGGCGGGGTGGATGCCTGGGCCAAGGAGGCCGATCCCACCATGCCAACCTACTGAGGTGATATCGATGCTCCGCGTGTGGATGGTGTGTGCCCTGAGCCTGGTCGGTTTGAGCGCCGAGGCGGCCAATCTGGGCGAGATCTACCGCATGGCGCGGCAGAACGACCCGGTCTTCGCTGCGGCGCAGGAGGCCTACCGGGCCGGTCTGGAGAAGCTGCCGCAGGGACGTGCCGGCCTGCTGCCCTCGCTCAGTCTGTCTGCCAATACCCGGCAGAACGAGATCGATTCTAGTTCGAGCGGCAACCGGGATTACGACTCGCAAAGCTATAGCCTGTCACTGACCCAACCCCTGTTTCGCATGCAGAACCTCGAGGCCTACGAGCAGGGCAAGTTGCAAGCGTTGCTGGCCGAGCAGCAGTTGAAAAGCGCCGAGCAGCAACTGGTGCTGCGTGCGGCCCAGGCCTATTTCGATGTGCTGCAGGCCGAGGACGACCTAGCTGCCGCCCTGTCCGAGAAACAGGCCTATGCCGAGCAGTTGGCCCAGGCCAAGCGCAGCTTCGAGGTCGGCACGGCTACCATCGTCGACGCCCACAACGCCCAGGCCAGCTACGACCTGGCCTTTTCCCGCGAACTCAAGGCCCAGAACGATCTGGACGTGAAGCGGCGGGCGCTGGAGAAACTGCTCAATGCCCCGGCACCCAAGCTCGCCCGGCTGGCCGACAAGGCGCAGGTGGAGAAGCCCGATCCGGACGACATGGAGGCCTGGGCCAAGCAGGCCGAGGCCAACGGCCTCACGGTGGTCCAGGCCCAGACCGCATTTGAGATCGCCCGGCGCGAGGTCGGCCGTCAGCGTGGCGGCCACTACCCGACCCTGGACCTGGCGGCGAGCTACACCGACAGCCGCAACGGCGCGGTCGGCACCACCACCGGCATCGACAGCAAGACCACGGTGGTCGGCCTGGAACTCAGCCTGCCGATCTATCAGGGTGGTGCCACCAGCTCCAGAGTGCGCGAGGCGGTGGCGAATCAGGAGAAGGCCCGCTACGACCTCGACAATGCCCGCCGCCAGGCTACCTTGGATGCGCGTCAGGCCTATCTCGGCGTGGTTTCCGGCAAGTCGCAGATCGCCGCCCTGGAACAGGCGTTGGTCTCCAGCCAAGCACAGTTGGATTCCAGCCAGTTGGGTTTGGAGGTAGGCGTGCGTACCCGGGTCGACGTGCTCAATGCCCAGCAGCAGCTCTACAGCACTAAGCGGCAACTGGCCGCAGCGCGCTATCAGACTCTGATCGCCGGCCTGCAACTCAAGGCCGCCGCCGGCGGCCTGGCCGAGGCGGACGTGCAGGTCATCGACGGCCTGCTGAAGGAGTAAAACAGGCATGACCGTAAGTCTCTCCGCCGATTCGTTCGACGCGCAACTGCGGCAGGTTTTGGCTCGGCATTCTTTTCTCCGGTTGGCATATCTGTTCGGTTCGCTGGCAAGCGGGAGTGCGCGCGAGGACAGCGATCTTGATCTGGCTGTGGGTGCCGCCAGACCGCTCTGCGCTGAAGAAAAAGCAGCACTCATCGCGGAACTGGCGGAGCGCTTCGGACGCCCCGTCGACTTGGTGGATTTGGCTAAGGTCGGCGAACCTCTGCTTGGGCAAATCTTGGTCCATGGGCGGCGGATTTTAGGTGACGACACCTTGCATGGCGACATGATCTGCCGCCACCTGTTCGAACAGGCCGATTTCCTGCCCTACCGCGACCGCTTGCTTGCCGAGAGGAGGCAGGCATGGATCGGCGGGTGATCGAGCAGAAACTCGAATCGCTGCGTCGCTGCCTCACGCGCATCGAGGCGAAGTGCCCGCCGGATGCCGGAGCCTTGGCTGCGGATGCCGACGTTCAGGATATCGTCAGTCTCAACCTGACGCGGGCGGTGCAACTCGCCGTCGACATCGGCGCGCACCTCATCGCCGGCATGGAGGTTGCGCCGCCGGATACCATGGGCCAGACCTTCGACCGCCTGGCCGAGGCCGGGCTGATCACCGGCGAATTGGCAACGCGACTGAAGAAGGCAGTGGGTTTTCGCAATATCGCCATCCATAACTACGAGGCAATCGATTGGGCCATCGTCCATTCGATCTGCCGGCACCGGCTATCCGATTTCACCGATTACGCCAGGGCTGTGCAGGCGGCGTTGAGCATCCGCACCGGGTGATGCCTCTCCCAATCTGATT
>JACAEC010000137.1 GCA_013389055.1 Hydrogenophilaceae bacterium | reverse complement strand
GCCGCGGCCTTCGTGCCCTTCCCCTTCGCGGTGGACGACCACCAGAGCGCGAACGCCCGCTTCCTGTCCGAGCGCGAGGCGGCCTGGCTGCTGCCGCAAAAAGAGTTGACCCCGGAGGGCCTGGCGCAATGGCTGGGCGGCCTCGACCGTCCGGCGTTGCAGGTCCGGGCGGTGAAGGCGCGCACCCTGGCCAAACCCGATGCCACCGAACGCGTGGCCGATGTCTGCAAGGAGCTGGCGGCATGAAGCACAAAGTCCGGCACGTACATTTCGTTGGTAAAGGCGGAGCCGCTTCGAGCAGGGAGCAGGGGCCCCTCTGGGGATGCGACCGGCCGCGAGTGGCGGCTGCCGCCGGGTTGGTGTCGATGTCGGTCAGATTGGGAGTGACGCGATGAAGCACAAGGTACGTCACGTGCACTTCGTCGGCATAGGCGGTGCAGGGATGAGCGGCATCGCCGAGGTGCTGCTCAACTTGGGCTACACCGTGTCCGGCAGCGACCTGGGCGACAGCCCGGTGACCCGCCGGCTGGCCGAGATGGGGGCCAAGGTCTACCGCGGCCACGATGCCAAAAACGTGAACGGCGCCAATGTCCTGGTCACCTCCAGCGCGGTGAAAGAAGACAATCCGGAAGTGCAGGCCGCGCGGGCGGCGCATATCCCGGTGGTGGCGCGGGCGATGATGCTGGCCGAGTTGATGCGCTTCAAGCAGGGCATCGCGGTGGCCGGCACCCACGGCAAGACCACCACCACCAGCCTGATCGCCAGCGTGCTGACCGAGGCCGGGCTCGACCCCACCTTCGTCATCGGCGGCAAGCTGCTCGCCGCCGGGGCCAACGCCAAGCTGGGCCAGGGCGAATACCTGGTGGCCGAGGCCGACGAGTCCGATGCCTCCTTCCTGCTGCTCAATCCGGTGATCGCCATCGTCACCAACATCGACGCCGATCACATGGACACCTACGGCCACGACTTCGAGCGGCTGAAGGATGCCTTCGTCGATTTCCTCCACCACCTGCCGTTCTGGGGCATGGCCGTACTGTGCGCCGACGACCCTGTGGTGCGCGGACTGTTGCCGCGCATCACCAAGCCGGTGATGACCTACGGCACCACGGACGACTGCTCGATCCAGGCGGTGAACGTCCGGGCCGAGGCGGGCCAGATGCGCTTCACCGCCTTGCGCAATGGCGAGCGTTCGCCGATCGACATCGCGCTCAACACCCCCGGTCGGCACAACGTGCTCAACGCCCTGGCCGCCATCGCCGTGGCCTGGGAACTCAACCTGCCGGATGTCGCGGTGCAGAAGGCCCTGGCCGGTTTTTCCGGCGTCGGCCGCCGCTTCCAGCGCTACGGCGAGATCAAGCTGGCCGACGGCCGCCGCTTCACCCTGGTCGACGACTACGGCCACCACCCGGTGGAGATGGCCGCCACCCTGGAGGCCGCGCGCGGCGCCTTCCCCGGCCGCCGTCTGGTCCTGGCCTTCCAGCCCCACCGCTACACCCGCACCCGCGACCTGTTCGAAGACTTCGTCCGCATCCTGTCGCAGGCGGATGCCGTGCTGCTGACCGAGGTCTATGCCGCGGGCGAGGCGCCCATCGTCGCGGCCGACGGCCGCAGCCTGGTGCGGGCGGTGCGCGTGGCCGGCAAGGTGGAGCCGGTGTTCGTGGCCAAGGTCAATGAACTGCCGCAGGCGGTGGTCGATTTCGTCCAGGACGGCGACGTGGTGTTGACCATGGGCGCCGGTTCGATCGGCCAGATGCCGGCCAAATTGGCGGCGATGGGGGAAGGCAAATGATGGCGGCACTGAAACGCTTGATGCATCTGCGCGGCGAATTGCTGGAAGAGGTCTCCATGGCCCGCCATGTCAGTTGGCGCGCCGGCGGCCTGGTCGAGCGCTTCTATACCCCGGTCGACGTCGACGACCTGGCTCTGTTCCTGCAAGGCCTGCCATCGGGCGAGCCGGTCTACTTCATCGGCCTCGGCAGCAATCTCCTGGTGCGCGACGGCGGCCTGCGCGGCACCGTGGTCCATCTGCATGCGGCGCTCAAGGACATCCATTTCGAATCCTGCCACCCGCGCAACGGCTGCGCCGAGCAGGACGCGGCGAGCCACGGCGTGGTCTATGCCCAGGCCGGCGTGGCCAGCCCCAAGGTGGCGCGCTTCGCGGCGAATCACGACTTGGTCGGCGCCGAGTTCCTGGCCGGCATCCCCGGCACCCTGGGCGGTGCCCTGGCGATGAACGCCGGCTGCTACGGCCACGAGACCTGGGAATACGTGAGCCTGGTGCAGACCATCGATCGTCACGGCCAGGTCTACCTGCGCACGCCGGCCGAATTCGAGGTGGCCTATCGGCATGTTGAGTTTGCGCAAGCCCTCTCGCCCATCCCCACCCCAACCCTCCCCGCAAGCGGGGAGGGGGCCTCCCCCATTTGTGGGGGAGGTCGGGAGGGGGAGCACCTGCGGCGCGTTGGCTCGGACGAGTGGTTCCTCGCGGCCTGGCTGCGGCTGCCCAAGGGCGACGGCGCGGCCTCGCGCGAGCAGATCAAGCAACTCCTGGCCAAGCGCATCGCCAGCCAGCCGCTGAACCTGCCCAATGCCGGCTCGGTGTTCCGCAACCCGCCCGGCGATTATGCGGCGCGCTTGATCGAGAGCTGCGGCCTCAAGGGCCGGCAGATCGGCCAGGCCCAGGTCTCGGAGAAGCACGCCAATTTCATCGTCAACCTGGGCGGTGCCCAGGCCTCGGATATCGAGGACCTGATCGAATTGGTGCAACAGACCGTGCAAACGCAGACCGGCGTGCGTCTGCAACCTGAAGTGAGGATTATCGGTGACAAGTAAGTTTGGCAAGGTAGGCGTCCTGCTCGGCGGCAAATCGGCCGAGCGCGAGGTGTCGCTGAAAAGCGGCGGCGCGGTGTTGGCCGCGCTCAAGCGCCAGGGCGTCGATGCCCATGGCTTCGACCCGGCCGAGCACACGCTGGCCGAGCTGGAGCAGGCCGGCTTCGAGCGGGTGATGATCAACCTGCATGGCCGCGGCGGCGAGGACGGCAGCATGCAGGGTGCGCTCGCCTTGATGGGCATTCCCTATACCGGCAGCGGCATCGAGGCCAGCGCGCTGGGCATGGACAAGTGGCGGACCAAGCTGGTCTGGCAGGCGGCCGGTCTGCCGGTGCCGGACTATGCCCTGCTCACGGCGGACAGCGATTTCGCCGCGGTGGAAAAGCGGCTTGGCCTGCCCCTGTTCGTGAAGCCGGCCAACGAAGGCTCCAGCGTCGGCGTGTCCAAGGTGAAACAGGCCGGCGGCCTGGGCGCGGCCTATATCGATGCAGCCAAGCACGACCCCTTGGTGCTGGCCGAGCGCTTCATGAGCGGCGGCGAGTTCACTTGCGCCATCCTGGGCGATGCCGCCTTGCCGGTGGTGAAGATCGAACCGGCCACCGAGTTCTACGACTACGAGGCCAAGTACTTCCGCGACGACACCCGCTATCTCTGCCCCTGCGGCCTGCCGGCCGAGCAGGAGCAGGCGATGCAGGCCTTGGCCAAACAGGCCTTCGCCGTGCTCGGCTGCCGCGGCTGGGGCCGGGTCGACATCCTGCTCGACGCCGATGGCACGCCCTATCTGCTCGAGATCAACACCTCGCCCGGCATGACCGACCACAGCCTGGTGCCCATGGCGGCGCGCGCCGCCGGCATCGGCTTCGACGAATTGTGCCTGCGCATCCTGGAGCTGGCCGATGTGGAATAAGCCGGAGCTGCTCACCCGTTTGGCCAACTGGCTGCTGCTGGTGACGCTGCTCTATGCCCTGTTGGTGACTGCGCGGCACTTCGCCGAGGACCGGCTGCCGATCCGGCAGGTCGAGGTGTTGGGGGCCAACCATGCCGAGACCCGGCTGGCTGCCCGCGAGGCGCTCCGGGGCCTGCAAGGCAGCTTCTTCAGCGTGAACCTGGAGCAGGTGCGCCAGGGTTACGAGGCCCTGCCCTGGGTGAAGAGCGCCCTGGTGCGCAAGGTCTGGCCCGACCGCCTAGTGGTGGAGTTGACCGAGCACGTGCCGGCGGCGGCCTGGAATGCCCAGGCCATGCTCGATGTCCACGGCGAGGTGTTTCCGGTGCGGCCGCACCCGGGCCTGCCGCGCATCTACGCGCCGGACGCGATGGCCCTGGAGGTGGCGCATCGCTATGGCGAGTTCGCCCGGGCCTTGGCAGCCATGGATTTGAAGATCGACAGCGTGCAGGTCAGCGCCCGCCACGCCTGGCGTCTGCGGCTGGACAACGGCCTGGTGGTGGAGTTGGGCCGGGAACGGCTGAGCGAGCGGATGCGGCGTTTCGTTTCGACCTATGCCCTGGTCGAGGCGAAGGCGGGCCGTATGGCCTATGTCGACCTGCGCTATCCCAACGGCTTTGCGATCAGGCAGTCGGCAACCGGCGCAGACAAGGCATGAACAGGAATGAGGGCACGATGAAAGCACGAACAGCGGAGCAGCAAGCATGAGCAAGATGCGTGGTGAAAATCGGGATCTGATCGTCGGCCTCGACATCGGCACCTCCAAGATCGTGGCCATGGTGGCCGAGGTGCTGCCGGAAGGCGGCATCAACATCGTCGGCATGGGCTCCGCGCAGTCGCGCGGCCTCAAGAAGGGTGTCGTGGTCAACATCGAAGGCACGGTCAGCGCCATCCAGCGCGCGCTGGAAGACGCCGAGCTGATGGCCAACTGCAAGATCCATCAGGTCTACACCGGCATTGCCGGCAGCCATATCCGCTCGCTCAACTCGCACGGCATGGTGCCGATCCGAGATCGCGAAGTCATGCAGATGGACATGGACCGGGTGATCGAGACCGCGCGCGCGGTCAACATCTCGACCGACCAGCAGGTCCTGCACGTGCTGCCGCAGGAATACATCATCGACGGCCAGGAGGGCGTGCGCGAGCCGCTGGGCATGAGCGGGGTACGCCTGGAAGTGAAGGTGCACATCGTCACCGGCGCGGTGTCGGCCGCGCAGAACATCGTCAAGTGCGTGCGCCGCTGCGGCCTGGAAGTGCATGACCTGATCCTGCAGCCGCTCGCCTCCAGCCTGGCGGTGCTCAACGACGACGAGAAGGACCTCGGCGTCTGCCTGGTCGACATCGGCGGCGGCACCACCGACATCGCGGTGTTCACCCGCGGCGCCATCCAGCACACGGCGGTGATCCCGGTCGCCGGCGACCAGATCACCAACGACATCGCCATGACCCTGCGCACGCCGACCCGCGAGGCCGAGGATCTCAAGATTCAGCACGGCATCGCCCTGCGCCAATTGGCCGACGCCCGGGAAATGATCGAGGTGCCCGGCATCGGCGAGCGCGGCCCGCGCATGTTGTCCAAGCAGATGTTGTCGGAGGTGATCGAGCCGCGGGTCGAGGAGCTCTACAGCCTGGTCCAGGCGGAACTGCGCCGCAGCGGCTTCGAGGAACAGGTGTCCTCGGGCCTGGTGCTGACCGGCGGCTCCAGCCAGATGCGGGGCATGGTCGAGCTGGCCGAGGAGGTGTTCCACATGCCGGTGCGGGTGGGCACGCCGGACTACGTCGGCGGTCTGTCCGAACGGGTGCGCAACCCCGCCTATGCCACCGGCATCGGCCTGTTGCTCGCCGGCCTCGAGCAGTACGAGCTGCACCAGGCGGCCAAGATCCAGAGCGGCTCGTTCAAGCATGTGATGGAGCGGATGCGTTCGTGGTTCCAGAGCAATTTTTGAATCGATTGGGATTGAACCTGCCGCTGACAGGGCAGGTTTGCAGTGTTTGATTTTTTGCGCGCGTAACAAGGAGGGTGGAAATGTTGTACGAATTGGAAGACATGCAAACACAAGAGGCCGTGATCAAGGTGATCGGCGTCGGCGGCTGCGGCGGCAACGCAGTCGACCACATGATCAGCCGCGGCATGACCGGGGTGGAATTCCTCGCCCTCAACACCGATGCCCAGGCGCTCAAGCGCAACCTGGCGCCGATGCAGTTGCAGATCGGCGGCAACGTGACCAAGGGCCTGGGCGCCGGCGCCAAGCCCGAGGTCGGCCGCGAGGCCGCTTTGGAGGACCGCGAGCGCATCGCCGAGCTGATCGACGGCGCCGACATGCTGTTCATCACCGCCGGCATGGGCGGCGGCACCGGCACCGGCGCGGCACCGGTGGTGGCCGAGGTGGCCAAGGAATTGGGCATCCTCACCGTCGCCGTGGTGACCAAGCCCTTCGTGTTCGAGGGCAAGCGCATGCGGGTGGCCGATAACGGCCTGAAGGCGCTGTCCGAGTATGTCGACTCGTTGATCATCATCCCCAACGACAAGCTGCGCCTGGTGCTGGGCGGCAACATGAAACTGCAAGAGGCCTTCATGGCGGCCAACGACGTGCTGTACAGCGCGGTCGGCGGCATCGCCGAGATCATCGCCAACCCCGGCATGATCAACGTCGACTTCGCCGACGTGCGCACGGTGATGAGCGAGATGGGCATGGCCATGATGGGCTCGGCGGCATCGAGCGGCGAAGGCCGCGCCCGCCTGGCGGCCGAGCAGGCGGTGAACAGCCCGCTGCTGGAGAACGTCGACCTCAAGGGCGCCCGCGGCGTGCTGGTCAACATCACCGCCAACGACAGCCTGACCCTGGACGAGTACTACGAGGTGATGAGCACCATACAGGGCTTCACCGCGGACGAGGCGACGGTGATCGTCGGCACCGCCTTCGACGAGTCCATGGGCGACAACCTGCGGGTGACCATGGTCGCCACCGGCCTGGGCAACCCGGTCTCCCGCCAGCAGAGCAAGCCGCAAATGACCGTGCTGCAAGGCACCGGCACCGACGGCATGCCGGCCCGCTCTGCCTATGAGAGCGACCCGGAGGCGCCGGCCATCTGGCGCAGCCGCCGCAGCAATGCGGCCCTGGATGCGGCACAGGAGCAGGGCATCGATACCCTCGACATCCCCGCCTTCATTCGCAAGCAGGCCGACTGAAAGGAATGTGCTGCCCTAAGTGATTGAAAAAGCTAAAATAGCTGCATGATCAAGCAGCGAAGCATCAAGACTCTCGTACGCGCCACCGGCGTCGGGCTCCACAGCGGGCGCAAGGCACAACTGACCTTGCGTCCGGCACCGCCCGATGCCGGTATTCTTTTTCGTCGCGTCGACTTGGCCGTACCCGTCGATTTTCGCATCGACCCGCACCTGGTGACCGACACCCGGCTCTGTACCGCCGTGGAAAAGGATGGCGTCAAAATCGCCACCGTGGAACATCTGATGTCCGCCCTCGCCGGCCTGGGCATCGACAATCTCTACATCGACCTGGATGGCCCGGAAGTGCCCATCCTGGACGGCTCCGCCGCCCCCTTCGTCTATCTGGTGCAGTCCGCCGGCATCGAGGAACAGAACGCCCCGCGCCGCTATATCCGGATCAAGCGCCCGGTGCGGGTGGAGGACGGCGACAAATGGGCCGAACTGACCCCGCACGAAGGCTTCAAGCTCACCTTCAAGATCGATTTCGACCACCCCGTGTTCAAGAAGTCGGGGCAGGAGATCTGCATCGATTTCGCCAGCCAGTCCTACGTCAAGGAAATCAGCCGCGCCCGCACCTTCGGCTTCATGCAGGACGTCGAATGGCTGCGCAGCAACAACCTGGCGCTGGGCGGCTCGCTGGACAACGCCGTGGTCATGGACGAGTTCCGTGTGCTCAACGCTGACGGCCTGCGCTATGCCGACGAGTTCGTCAAGCACAAGGTGCTCGACGCCATCGGCGACCTCTACCTCTCCGGCCACCTGATCATCGGCGCCTTCGCCGCCTACAAGTCCGGCCATGGCCTCAACAATCAACTGCTGTGCAAACTGCTCGACGATGCCGAGGCCTGGGAGTGGGCGACCTTCGTCGATGCCGAAACCACCCCCGCCGCCCTGATCCGCCTGCACACCCTGCCCGTCTGATGCTCGCCCTGCGGCTGTTCCTGATCGGCTTCGGCATCCTGCTGGTGGCCCTGTTGCTGGGCTATGCCGTCAGCCGCGACCGTCGTTGGCTGCGCTATGCCGGGCTGACGGCCAAACTGGCGCTGGC
>JACAEC010000102.1 GCA_013389055.1 Hydrogenophilaceae bacterium | reverse complement strand
GCTTCATAGCTGCCGGCGATGTCGCCGTTGGCATAGCCGCTTTCCACATCGACCACGCCGGGCAGTTGGGCCATGCGCTTTTCCGCGCCCCAGAAGCAGCCCATGCCGAGCACGATGGTGTCGAGCTGGGCGTTGGGGTCGTTCGCCACCGGCCTGGCCGGCGCGGTGGGGGCCTCCTTGGCGCAGGCACTGAGCAGGGCGCCCAGGCCGAGGGCGAGCAGGAGGGTGGGCAGCATTCGCATTGAAAACATGGTCTTTGTCTCGTTTAGGCTGTGTTCAGGCTGATCGGCCAGCGGGCCAGGCAGGCCGGCCCGCAGGGTTTGCCCGGATTAGTCGGGCAGCCAGGCCGTTCCTGACAGGATCGGCCGAAAGGCCGCCCCCCTGCCCTGCTGCGCCGCCATGCTTTCGCGGCGGCCGTGTCGAGTGCCCGCCGCCGGGACGGAGATTGTTATGATTCCGTCTTGCGAATAGGGGCGGCAAGGCAGATTGCCGCCTTCCCGATGATGTCCGATTCCATGAACGCCATGCCTGAACCCCACGCCAGAATTTTCCTGCTCAGCCACATGCGGGCCTTCACCAGCCTGGCCGGGCATATCCTCGGCTCGCATCCGCAGATCAACGGCTATTACGAAATGCACATCAGCTATGAGGATGCCGCCGCGCTGGATAGGCAGCTCGAGCTGTTTCTGGAAGCCGATGCGCTCAAGGCGGGCAGCCGCTATCTCTTCGACAAGCTGCTGCACAACGACTATGCCTTGCAGCCCGAGCGGCTGGGCCTGCCGCAGGTGAAGATCCTGGTCTCGCTGCTGCAGCCGGAGCAGACGATCAAGAGCATCGTCGACCTGTTCGCCCAGAAGGCGGCGGCCGAGCCTTACGCCTCGCCAGCAGAGGCGGCCAACTATTACATGGCGCGGGTGCAGGCGCTGGCCGAGTTCAGCCGCACGGCCGGGCAGCCCTATTTCTATTTCGATGCCGAGCTGTTCCAGCGCGCGCCCGAGCGGCTGCTGCCCAGGCTCAGCCACTGGCTGGAGCTGGATTCGCCCTTGAGTGAGCGCTATCAAATCTTCAGCCACACCGGCAAAGCCCGGAAGGGCGATTCGTCCGAGCGCATCCACAGCGGCCGCATCGACCGCACGCCGGTGGATTACTCGCACGTGGCCGTGCCGCAAGCGGTGCTGGACCAGGCGCGGGCGGTTTATGAAGACTGCCGCCGGCAGATCATCGCCCGAGCGGCGGATGCGCTGGGGGTGGATGACTAGCTGGGCTTAAAACACCAGTTGATACCGCACGCCCGCCCCTTGGCCCCGGCGCTGCAAGAAGCCTTGTTCGGTTAAGGTCTTCAAGGCGTATTGCACTGTACGGCGTGGCAGTTGTGTTGCGTTCACGATGTCGTTCACCCGCAGGCGTTGCTCGGGTTGCGCTTTGAAGCTTTGCAGCACAGCCGATGCTGCTTCCGACAGCTTTTGTAGCCGGGCATAGCGCTCGCGGTAATGCGTCACGTCTTGCAAGGCGCCTTCCAGCATTTTCAAGAAGAACCATGCCAGCGGTTCATAGTGGTATTGCGTCGGGTCAGCATGAAACAGGCCCTTTGAAGCCTCATGCAACACTGTGTAGTACTGCGCGCGGTTTTGTTCAATGCGCCGATCCAGCGCGACATAGGGCATTAGCGCGGCAAGGTGCTCATCGTCCGATTGCAGCAGCGCCAATAGGAAGAGCGCGCGACCGATGCGGCCGTTGCCGTCCTGGAAGGGGTGAATCGCCAGAAAGCGAAACACGAATTCCGTTGCCAACAACAAGGGCCATGGCGTTTCGTGCCGATTGGCGTTGTACCAGACCACCAGCTCGGCCATGGCGGTTTCGGTGATGATGCCGGGCGCGGCTGGGTCGAGCACGGTGCGCACTTCACCCATGGCGTGGTTTTTCGAGATCACGCGGTTGGGTGATGTCTTGTAGGCACCCGCATAGGGCGAGGCCTGTGGGTAGAACCGAAGCAGATCATGATGCAAGCCGCGAATCACCATTTCGGTGAGCGGCACAAAGTCCCGCGCCTGTGCATAGACGATTGCCAGCACCTCGCGGCAGCCCACCACCTCTTCCACGCTGCGCTCGCGATCTTTGGAGAGTTTGTCGAGGATGAATGCCTTGTGCTGTTCAAAGGCAGTAACGCGCCCGTCGACCGAGAGCGTGGTGTCCACCCATTCCACCTCGGCATCGGTGAGCAGCGCATTCTCGATTCGGGTCGAGGCACCGACGTTGCTGATCAAGGCACAGCGGTTCAGATATTGCGCCTCATCCTGTGAGAGCGAGCCCAAGCTGGTAGCCGCATTGACCACCCGGCCTTGCAATTGTTTAAGGGCTTTTTCGAGCTTTACGCTCGGCTCGAATGACAACATGAATAATCACAACTCATTGATGGATAAGTAATTTTCAATTAATGCACAATATTGCGCAATGTATTTTTAATGTTGGTTGCGCAATATTGCGCGATGTGTGGCTAAGCCAGTGCCCTCATGGTTTCTCAGTTCTTGAAATGAGAATTCGCTGTTAGAACAGGCTGTCCCAAACGTCGCGCTCGGCCCGGTAGTTCAGCAGGGCCTCGACGATCTGCTGTTTGCGCCGGGCGCGATGCCCGGCGGACTGGATTTGGCCCCAGGCCGGGGCCTGCTCGCCGAAGTTGCGCTCGATGTTGGCGCCGAAGGCGCGCACCTGGGCCAGGGCGCCGGCCAGCTCGGGCACGTTCTGCCACCAATGCCCGGCCTCGAACACCAGGGCGTTCAATTGCCGGTTCTTCTGCACGATGGCCGCGTGCTTTAGTTGATACAGCGCCAGCAGCTCGGCCTCTTTCTCGTTCAGCACCGCCTCGACCACTGCCCGGGGGAAGGGCTGGTTCACGTCGGCCCGCTTGACCAGCTCTTCGGCGGTGAACAGCATCAGGTCGCCGAAGAATTGGCGCTCGAATTCGTCGGCGATGTCGATGCGCTCCTGCCCCAGTTCCACGCCGGGGCGAAAGTCGTCGGTGAGCCCCGCCTCGGTGATGCGCCGGTGCAGGTTGGGCAGGTTGCAGGTGGCGAAGCGCGGGCCGATCTCGGCGGCGATGAGCCGGCCGGCGGTGGGGCCGGACATCCTTAAACGCAGATGGCCGAAGGGGATGAGGTATTTCAGCCCCGCATAGTTGACGACATAGTTGCCGGGGTAGACGGTGCGCGCCGGGCTGATCTGACTGAAGCCTCTGCCATAGCTGAACCAGGTCTTGCGCGTGAGGTGCTCGCCGAAGAAGAAGGCGTTCAGCCGGCCGGCGAAGTCGCGCAGGCAGGCGACATGGTCGTGGGCGCTGGCTAATCGACAGGCGTAATCGAAGGTGACCGGCTTCTGGTCGAAGCCGAACAGCTTGGCCAGGTCGTGATAGGCGGCGTCGCCGGGTTTTTGTTGCGCGCCGTGGAAGTGGCAGGCCTCGTGGCCGCCCAGGGTGGCCAGGCGGGCGAAGAAGGCGGTGACGTCGTCGAGGAAATTGCCGGCCATCACCGAGGGCGACACCGGCGGGTCGCCCACCATCTTGCCGGTGAGCATCAGGGTGTCGGTGGTGCGAAAGATCTTGTCGATGGCGTGGAAGTAGGGCAGCGCGTGGACGGCTTCCTCGCCGGAGGCGGTCTGCCGGTTCACGCACAGCGACTGGTCGCTGTCGATCAGGTAATACAGCGTGTTGTGCTTGTCTTCGGTCAGCTGCAGGCACTTCAGGTAGCTGAGGTTGCGGTTGGCGGCCTGGACCTTGAGAAAGAACTTATTCCGCGGCTGGGTGGTGAGCAGCGTGCCCAGCCGTTCGCGGGTGTGCGGCGGCAGCGCGTGCAGCAGGTCGTATTGCTCGGCGAGGCCGAAGTGGATCACCTGCAGGCCTTTCTGCCGGTATTCGTCGACCAGCTCGATATGCCGGCGGACGTTGGCTTCGTCGCGGCTGTCCTCGCTGACGACGACCTGGATCTTGTCCCAGGTGCCGGAGGCGTGGCCGCCGTAGTCGAACAGGGTGCAGACCTGGTAGATGCTTTCGAGGCAGGCGCGCAGGTGCGGCGGCCGATCCGCCACCGGGATGCTGAGGATGAAGTGGTGCCGGTCGTCGGGTTGGCCATGCTGGCCGCGCCGCCGGATC
>JACAEC010000136.1 GCA_013389055.1 Hydrogenophilaceae bacterium | reverse complement strand
CTGCATCGCCGGCGAGACCGGCCCGCTGGGCAAGCGCTACAACATGCGCTGGGTCGCCTCCATGGTGGCCGAGGTGCATCGCATCCTCACCCGCGGCGGCGTCTTCATGTACCCCATGGACAGCAAGCTGAAAGAGAAGGGCGGCAAGCTGCGCCTGATGTACGAAGCCAACCCCATGAGCTTCATCGTCGAGCAGGCCGGCGGCGCCGCCACTACCGGCCGCGAGCGCATCATGGAGCTGCAGCCCCAGGGCATCCACCAGCGCGTGCCCGTGGTGCTGGGTTCGAAGAACGAGGTCGAGCTGATCACCCGCTACCACACCGACCAGGCCGCTGCTGCCTAAGGCAACGCGCTTCGGAAATCAGAACGGCCCGCCTGGTAACCGGCGGGCCGTTTTGTTTATAGTTTGACTGCTTTATTCTTTGTCTTGTCGAAAAACAATAAGGGAGTCGCTTGTGTTGAACGTGAAAGCATTTACTTCGCTGTTGGCTGTAATTGTATTGGTAGGGTGTGCATATCCAAGAGCAAAAAGCAGCGTAGTCCAACCTGTTGTGATTCAGCCCGAACAAGAAATCACAATACTCTGGGACATTGGGAACTTTGATCGCTTTAACGTTAACGATGCCCTTGTAAGGAATGGGACGAACACTAAACACTTCGAGGCGTGCACTAATCACTTCTTTGAAACAACTTTCGCCCGCAATGGGTACAAAATTAAAATCATCAAAGTGGACAACGCGCAATTGGGCGCGGTAACGGCAAGCTCGCCATTTGTGCTTGTGATGCATAATGTCAGCGCTAAATATCAGCTTCAGTCGCCGCAATCGGTCGTCTTGGATTATGAAGGTGACCTATATGACCTTAGGACGGGGAAAATTGTGTGGACAGCGAAGAACTGGCTATCTATGGACCCTAACTCCAATGGACATTCTGCCTTGCAATTGATTCGTGCAATGGCGGCAGATGGAATATTGGTTAGACGGATGGAAGAGATCGTTGACTACGAGGGTGTGTTGTCAGCGCAATATCGAAAATTACCAGGGTGCCCGCTAGACAAGTAGTTCATATCAGTTTGGCGTAGGATGTGCTTGCATACCATTATGCGTATGGTTAATGGAGCGCATACTACTTCCAACGCCCGCTGCTCACCCTTGGCTGCCCAGCCAGGTCCTGCTCCAAAAACACCTCGCCGTATCCCGCCGCATTCAGTAAAGCCTGCACCGCCTCGCCCTGGTCGTAGCCATGCTCGAACAGCAGCCAGCCGCCGGGCGCGAGGTGGGCCTTGGCCTGATCGACGATGAGGCGGATGGCGTTCAGCCCGTCCGGGCCCGAGGCCAGGGCGTTTTGCGGCTCGAAGCGCAGGTCGCCCTGGGACAGATGTGCGTCGGCCTCGGGGACGTAGGGCGGGTTGCTGACGATGAGGTCGAACAGGCGGCCGTCGAGGGCGGTGAACAGGTCGCTCTCGATAAATTCGACCTCGGCATTCAGTTCGGCGGCATTGGCGCGGGCGATGTCCAGGGCGGCGGTGCTGACGTCGACGGCGCTGACCATCAGGTCGGGCCGCTCCAATTTCAAGGTGAGGGCGATGCAGCCGCTGCCGGTGCCGATGTCGAGCACGCGGGCGTTTTGCGGGGCGCGTTTGAGCGCTGCTTCGACCAGGTGTTCGGTCTCCGGCCGGGGGATCAAGGTGGCCGGGCTGACGTGGAAGGGGCGGCCGTAGAACTCGCGTTGGCCGGTGATGTAGGCCACGGGCTCGCCGTTGCAGCGGCGGCGGAACAGGGCCTCGACCTTGTCCTGCAACTCGGCCGCCAGCCGGTCGCGGCCGTGGGCGACCAGCCAGGTGCGGGTGACCTCGAGGGCGTGGGCGGCCAGGGCCTGGGCCTCGAGCCGGGCCGCGCGTGGATCGAGCCCGAGCTTTTGCTGGAAGCCGTGGGCGCCGTGGCGCAGCAGGTCGTCGAGGGTGGACAAGGATGCGTCTCCTGGGGGCGATGCGGTATTGTATGCGGCCACTCGCCGGATCGATAACCGCGAACACCATGACCGACGCCACCCTAGCCAGCTACGACGACCTGCCCTACGACAGCGTGCCGATCACCGACACCCACCCGGACGGCCTGCGCGCCATCGCCCGGCTGTTCGGGGTGGCGGCCCCGCCGGCCAACGCCTGCCGGGTGCTGGAGTTGGGCTGCGCCGGCGGCGGCAACCTGATCCCCATGGCCTTCTATCTGCCGGGCAGTGAGTTCGTCGGCATCGATCTGGCCCGCCATCACATCAACGAGGCCGATGCCCTGATTGGCGAGTTGAACCTCAAGAACATCCGGGTGCTGCACCGCAGCGTGACCGACGACCTCTCCGACCTGGGCGAGTTCGACTACATCATCGCCCACGGCCTGTATTCCTGGGTGCCGCGCGCAGTGCAGGACAAGGTGCTCGAGGTCTGCGGCCGGCAGCTCTCCCAAAACGGCATCGCCTATGTCAGCTACAACACCCTGCCGGGCTGGCACGCCCGGGCGATGCTGCGCGACATGTTGCTGGCCTTCTGCGACAAGGAGGCGCGCGCCTCGGTGCGGCTCGCCCAGGCCCATGCCTTGTTCGACCTCTTGGAGCCGGCCCTGGCATTGCAGGGCACGCCCGAGGCCAAGGGCCTGCTGGCCGAGATCGAATACCTGCGCCGCGCGCCGGCGTCCTACGTCTATCACGAGTATCTGGAAGAGACCAACGAGCCGCTCTGGTTCACCGAGTTCATGGCGCGGGCGGAGGTGGCGAATCTCGCCTACCTGGCCGATGCCGTGCTCTCGACCATGTTGCCGGCCACTCTGGGCGAAGACAGCGCGCGCGAGCTCTCCGGCCTGAACGACCGCATCCGGGTCGAACAATTGATGGACTACGCCCGCCTGCGCAAATTCCGCCGCACGCTGCTGGTGCGGCGCGAGGTGGCGGTGAACGTGGCGCCCGATCTCGACGCCTTTGCCGGCCTGGCTTTCCATGCCGACTTGAACACGGAAGAGGAGATCGACCTCGCCGGCGACGCGCCGCAGACCTTCACCCTGGCGGCCGGCGGCGTCTGCATCATCTGCCACCCGCTGGCCAAGGCGGCGGCCATGAGCCTGGCCCTGCGCTACCCGGATGCCATGGGCTGGTACCAACTGCTGGCGGCGGCCAGCGCCCTGGTCGCCGAACACGGCGACGAGCGCTTCGTCGGCGAGACGGCCGCGTTCAAGACCGAATGGTTCAGCCTAGCCGCCTACCAGAGCGTGCGCATGGCAGCCGAGGCGCGCGCCTTCAATGCCGATCTGCCGGAGTGGCCTGCGGCCCATGCCCTGGCCCGCGCCCCGGCCGCGCGCGGCCGGGTGGTCGCCTCGGCGCGGCACACTGCGGTGGAACTGGACGAATTCGGCGCCTTGCTGGTCCAGCAACTGGACGGCACGCGCACGCTGGAGCAACTGGTCGACTGGCTGTTGCAGGCATTGCAGGCCCAGGGCCACGCCCTCGAGCGGGAAGCCTTGCGCACGGCCTGCCAGCAGTTGCTGTGGACGTTGACCCGCGCCGGCCTGCTCGTTGCGAAATAATGCTTGACTCGCCCGCCAAGGTCACCCATAGTGCGGGCACGTTTCTCGTACGTCAGAGCGGTTCGTCAGCTGTCATCGCTGCTTTTTCGGTAGTCCAGTTGTCCGTTATTCCCCTGTCCTGAGATTTCGTAAACGTCGACGTTTTTGTCGGCAGCTCAACTTTTGTATAAGGAATACCACCATGGCAATGGGTACCGTTAAATGGTTTAACGACTCCAAAGGTTTCGGTTTCATCACCCCCGACGAGGGCGGTGAGGATCTGTTCGCCCACTTCTCCGCGATTCAGGGCAACGGCTTCAAGACCCTGAAAGAAAACCAGCGGGTCAGCTTCGATGTCACCACTGGCCCCAAGGGCAAGCAGGCGTCGAACATCAATCCGGCCTGATCGGACATTAGTCCGCAGCGCGAAAAAGCCCGGCCTGCCGGGCTTTTTTGTTTGAATTTAGTATGATGTCGGCACCGCTGGCGCTGTCGGCTTCCCAAGAGGACAAGCAAGATACATGGCAAAAGAAGAACTGATCGAAATGGAAGGCGTGGTGGCCGAAGTGCTGCCCGACACCCGCTTTTTGGTGACGCTGGAGAACGGCGTGGCCGTGACCGCCTACGCTGCGGGCAAGATGCGCAAGCACCACATCCGCATCCTCGCCGGCGACAAGGTTTCGCTGGAGATGTCGCCCTACGACCTGACCAAGGCGCGCATCACCTTCCGCCACAAAGACGAGCGCCCCGCCGGCGGCAGCCCCCGCCCGGCGCAGTTCAAGCGCCGCTAACAGGCAGCTACAAAAAGAAAGGGGGAACGCGTCCCCCTTTCTCTGTTTGCCCGGCTGCCTGGCTAGCCCTGGCAATTCCTTGCTTGTGAAATCCGCAGCAACCGATCCTTCCTGGTTTCCAGCTCGACCAAGTGTTTCTTGGTGGCCTCTTGCTGATCCATGGTCAGCATCAGGGGTGTGAAGATCAGTATGCCTGCGATGGCCTTGCCCTGATTGTCGGATTGCGCCGCGCGGAGGCGCTGATCGAGCTCGGATACCTGATGATTGGTGACATCCAACTCGCGGCGTAATTCATTGCAAGGCAAAACATATTCCTTGCTTTGTTTGTCCTCCGCCAGCAAGCGTTCGCCTACGGGCTTGGCACTCATATCCGGGGGCAATTCCCTGGGTGGCTGGGCGCAGCCGGCCATGCCGGCAAGCACCAGCAGACTAGCGAGTAAACTTGATCGCGCGGCCTTTGCCATCGAGGCTACCCCAGCTCATCATCGAAATACCCACATTGCCGTAACGAACGAAGATGACGGCATCGGCACCCAGATTGGCGGCCTCCTCGCGCAGCTTGGCGTTGACCATGTCGCGGGTGGGATCGGCGTTGAAGATGGTTGTCTTGTTGACGGTCACGGAAATGTCGCCCAGCACGGTATAGGGGCGATCGGTTACGTCTGTCTCGGTAATCAGCACCTGGTGTGGTGCAGTTTTTACCGGGGTGACATCGGCGGCTTTGACGTTGCTGACATCGCTGGCGGACCAGGTGGAGCAGCCGGCCAGCGCGACTGGAATCAGGATAAGCGCCAGGCGAGAAGCGACGCTCGTGCGTGTTGATTTCATTGCGAATCCCCTTTGGTTTGTTGTCTCGTGTGTTGCGGATGCCGCTGTCTTGGCAGCAGTGAGGCACTTATACGGGAGAAAAAAATCTTGGCAATTCGCAAAAATACGGTCGGCGTGTCGCGCCAGTGAGTGACTGAGCCGCTTATTCCCCGGCCAGGGCGGCCAACTGCTCGGCCTGGTGCTCGGTGGTCAGCGCGCCGATCAGTTCGTCGAGGTCGCCATCCATGATGGCGTCGATCTTGTACAGGGTGAGGTTGATCCGGTGGTCGGTGATCCGGCCTTGCGGAAAGTTGTAGGTGCGGATGCGGTCGGAGCGGTCGCCGCTGCCGACCAGCGACTTGCGGGTGGCGGCCTCTTTCGCCTGTTGTTCCTGTAGCTGTTTATCTTTCAAGCGCGCCGCCAGCACCGACAGGGCCTGGGCCTTGTTGCGGTGCTGCGAGCGGTCGTCCTGGCACTCCACCACCAGGCCGGTCGGCAGGTGGGTGATGCGCACGGCGGATTCGGTCTTGTTGATGTGCTGGCCGCCGGCGCCGCTGGCGCGGAAGGTGTCGATGCGCAGCTCGGCCGGGTTGATCGCGATCTCGGAGAGTTCGTCGGCCTCGGGCATCACCGCCACGGTGCAGGCCGAGGTGTGGATGCGGCCCTGGGTCTCGGTTTCCGGCACGCGCTGCACCCGATGGCCGCCCGACTCGAATTTCAGCTTGGAATAGGCGCCCTGCCCGACGATGCGGCAGATGATCTCCTTGTAGCCGCCGACTTCGCCCTCGTTGCTCGACACCACTTCCACCTTCCAGCGCTGGCGCTCGGCATAGCGCGCATACATGCGGAACAGGTCGCCGGCGAACAGGGCGGATTCGTTGCCGCCGGTGCCGGCGCGGATTTCCAGAAAGATGTTGCGCTCGTCGTTGGGGTCGCGCGGCAACAGCAGCTTTTGCAGCTCGATCTCCAGTTCGGCCAGCTTGGCCTTGGCCGCCTCGATCTCGCTCTCGGCCAGCTCCCGCATCTCCGGGTCGGCCAGCATCCCTTCAGCGGTGGCCAAATCCTCTTCAGTCTGTCGGTAGCGCTGGTAATGCTCGACCACCGGGGTCAGCTCGGCATGCTCGCGCGAATACTTGCGGTATTGCTCGATGTCGGCGGTGGCGTCCTCGGCCGCGAGCAGGTGATTGATCTCGGTGAGCCGCGCCTCGAGTTGCGCCAGCTTGTGGCTGATCGAGGCCTTCATTCGTCGCGCAGGTTGTAAAGGCGGGCCAGTTGCTGGGCCAGGGCCTCGCGTTCTTCGCCGCTGGCGTGGTTGAGGGCGTGGCTGGGGTCGTGCAGCAGTTTGTTGGTGAGGCCGCGGCTCAGGGCCTCGATCACGGCCTGCGGGTCTTCGCCGCGGGCGAGTGCCTTCACCGCCTTGTCCATCTCGTGCCGGCGCATGCGCTCGGCATGGTCGCGCAGGCTGCGCAGGATCGGCACCGCACGGCGGGCATCGACCCAGTGCATGAACTCGATCACGTTGGCGGCGATGATCGCCTCGGCCTGGCTCACCGCCGCGTGGCGCGAGTCGTGGCCGGCGCGCACCACCTCGCCCAGGTCGTCCACGGTGTAGAGGAAGACGTCGTTCAGCTCGCCGACTTCGGTCTCGATGTCGCGCGGCACGGCCAGGTCGACCATGAACATCGGCCGGTGTTTACGCAGCTTCACCGCCCGCTCGGCCATGCCCAAACCCAGGATCGGCAAGGGGCTGGCGGTGGAGGTGACGATGATGTCGAATTCGGCCAGCAGTTCCGGCAGGCTGTTCAAGGCTGCGGCTTCGCCGCCCAGCTTGTGGGCCAGTTCGCGGGCGCGCTCGACGGTGCGGTTGACCACCATCACCCGCTTCGGTCTGCGGGCGACGAAATGGGTGGCGACCAGTTCGATCATCTCGCCGGCGCCGATGAACAGGATGCATTGGTCTTCGATGGAGGGGAAGATGCGCTCGGCCAGGGTGACGGCGGCGGCGGCCATGGACACGGTGTTGGCGCCGATCTGGGTGGCGGTGCGCACCTCCTTGGCGACCGAGAAGGTGCGCTGGAACAGGCGGTTGAGCAGCAGCCCCAGGGTGCCGGCATCCTTGGCCCGGTCGGCCGCCTGCTTCATCTGGCCCAGGATCTGGGTCTCGCCCAGGACCATGGAGTCCAGCCCCGAAGCGACCCGGAAGGCGTGGCTGGCGGCCTGGTCGCTGGGCAGCAGATAGAGGTAGGGCTTCACGTCCTTGACCGGCAGCGAGTGGAAGTCGGCCAGCCACTCGGCCACCGCCTCCGGCTGCTCGGTGTTGCAGTAGATCTCGGTGCGGTTGCAGGTCGACAGGATGGCGGCCTCGCGCGCGACCCGATTGCCGGTCACGTCGACCAGGGCCCGCTCGAGGATGTCGGGCGGGAAGGCGACGCGTTCACGGATCGCGATCGGGGCGGTGTGGTGGTTGACGCCGCAAGCGAAGAGTTGCATTAGGGAAAACCGAAGATTTCAGTGCAGGCTCATGTTTGTAGTGCAAACGTGAGGCCGAAACTAAAACTTAGCAAAAACAGAATGCTGGCATTTTACGCGAAATTGCCTGAAATGCCGGCCGCGATCGGGCCGGCCCCGGTGCGGGGGCGGGCTTAGAAGAAGAAGCCTTCATTCTTCCAGGGGTTCGGCCAGCTTTCCGGTTTCTCCGGCTCCTTGGGCGGTTCCGGTTTCGACTCAGGCTTGACCTCCGGCTTGGTCGGCGGTGCCGCGGGTTTGGGCGGCTCGGCTGCCACCGGGCTGCTGGGTTGCGGCGCAGGCACGGCAGGTGCGACGGGCAGCACCTGCCGCGCGGGCGGCGCCATTTCCTCCGGCGGCGGCAGCTTGGCCGCCTCGGGCTGCGGGCCGCCGGCCAGGACCAGGGGTCGCAGGCTCGGCTCCAGCAGCTTGAGCAATTGCGCCGGCAGGCCGCTGGTGAAGCGGAACTGGCCGGCGGCCTCGCCCGGCACGTAGGCGGTGATCACGCCGTAAAAGCGGTTGCCCAGGAAGAAGGCGAAAGTGGCCACCCGGTTGACCACGCGCGATTCGAGTACCCGGCCATCGGGGGCATAAACCTCGTAGCGGTTGTCGCCGGTGCCGGTCTTGCCGCCGAGGGCGAGCTGGCCGCCCTCCGGCAGAACATAGGCGCTGCGCAGGCGGCGGGCGGTGCCCTCTTGCACCACGTTGATCAGGGCCCGGCGCACGACCTGGGCCACGGCCACCGGGATCACCCGCTCGCCCTGCGGCGGCTTGCGCACGAAGGTGGTCTGATAGGGCGTGCCGGCGGCGAACTCCAGGCGGTTGATCGAGGCCACAGGCAGGCGCACGCCGTCGTTGATGATCACCCCGATCAATTCGGCCAGGGCGGCGGGGCGGTCGGCGGAAGAGCCGATGGCCGAGGCATAGGAGGGCACCAGGCTGCCGAAGGGGTAGCCCAGGCTGCGCCAGCGGCGGTGGATCTCCTGGAAGGCCTCGATCTCCATCAGGCTCTGGATGCGGCTGTCCTGGGCGTCCTTGCCGGCGGCCTTGAACAGCCACTGGTAGACCTCGACCCGCTGGGCGCGGCCGTTCTTGACCAGATCGTCCCAGTGCGCCTGCGGGTGGGCGATCAGGTAGGCGGCCAGCCACAACTCCAGCGGGTGAATCTGGGCGATATACCCGCGGTCGGTCAGGTTGTATTTTTCCGGGCCATAGTCCTGATACAAGCGGGCCAGGGTCTTGTCGTCGTAGGCCCGGGCATTGGCCAGCCGACCTTTCATGAAGGCACTGAAGGCCTTGAGGTCCTGCTGCGGGTAGATGTAGCGATAGACCGCCGCCAGTCGGCGCGGGTTGGCGGCCAGGTGGTTGATCAGCTGCGCCATCATTTGCTCCGGCGCCAGGCCCTTGTACTTCTTGTAGAAGCGGCCCAGGTACAACTGGCCTTCCTTGTCGGCGAATTTCTCCAGATAGGTCTTGCGCTCGGGGTGGTCGGCATCGGCCAGCACCTGGGCGGCGGCCCCGGGCTGGCGATAGATCAGGTGGTGGACGATGTCGCGCATCAGGCGGATGAAGGGCAGGTTGACCGAGTTGCGGGTCGCCTCCCAGAGGTCCATCACCTTGTTGTTGTCGTCCGGGTGGAAGTTGACGAAGTGGTGCAGGCCGCCGCCGGTGAAGAAGGCCTCCTTGGGGCTGGCCGAATAGAACCGGCCCATGGCCGCCTCGAGCATGGCGGTGAGGCCCCGGTTCTCGGTCTGCCGCAGGTATTGCAGGGCCCACTGCGTGAGGGCGTCTTCCGGTGAGCTCTCGACCTTGGCCAGCTGCTCGTCCTGCATCCAGGCGTATTGCGCATGCAGGTCGGCGACCAACTGCAGATAGGTGAGCAGGGTGCGCAGCTTGGCCGAGGAACCCATGTCCAGCTTGGCGCCCTGGTTGATGTCGAAGGGCTGGTTCAGGTTGTCGGCCTGCACCCGAAGCTGGCAGCCGGCCGCGGTCTGTTCATAGAGGGTGAAGCTGTACATGACGCGGGACAGGTCGTTGCCCGGCGAGAACAAATACTGGCCATAGAGGCCGAGCTCGGCCACCTTGGCCGGCTTCCGCAATTGCTTGAAAAATTCGGTGACCGCGCGCTGGGTCGGCAGGTGCAGGCCGGTGTTGACCGTGAGGTCGAGCCGGTCCAAATCGTACAGCCGGGCCACGCCGAGCATCTTGGCCAACTCGACCCGGATGGCGTTGGTCGCCTTGTTGTCGACGAAGCTATCGTCGTTCGGCACCGGCTTTGCCTTGTGGTCGGCGAACACGATGGGCTCGCGCAGGGCCAGGTCGCGCAGGGCCGGGCTGATGATGCCGGCATCGGCCAGTAGTTTGAGGTGGACATTGACCAACTCGTTCAGTTGGCTGCGGCCGGCAAGCAGGTAGAAGGACGGCTTGCGCTGGGAGATGAGCAGGGCCAGGACGTGCTTGTAGGCGCGGGCAGTCTCGGCCTTCGCTTGGGGATACCAGAGCAGGCTGTTGACCGCGTCGAAATCGAGGCCGAACCAGGCGGCCAGGCCGTCGCCGATGCCGTGCACCTCGCCGTAGCCGGGCGCGGCGGCGAGCGGCACGGTGTTGAGGTAGTCCTGCACGATACGGCGGCGGGTCACCCGGGTGTCGGCGCCCTCGAGGTAGGCGCGGACCGAGGCCGAGGCCATCTGGGTCAGCTTGTCGCCGGCGGTGAGGGTGAGGCCGTCGGGCGAGTGGCGGTATTTCTCGATCTGGGTGGCCAGCGTCGAGCCGCCGGGCACGTTGCGGCTGGGGTCGACCACCTGCATGCCCTTCTCCAGCACGGCCTGGGCCAGGCGGTCCCACTCCACGGCCGGATTGCGGCGCGGGTGGTTGGGGTCGAGCAGCTCGCGGTTCTCGATGAACAGCAGGGTATAGGCGACGGTGCGCGGGATGTCGATGAATCGGCTGTAGCTGTGCCGGGGGTAGGGCGCGTCGAGCAGGGCCTGGCCTTCACTGTCGAGCAGCTTGAGCCCGGCCACCGACTTTTCCCGATAGGGCAGGAACAGGCCGTAGCTGCTCAACTGTTTCATGGCGCTGGAGATGCGGGCCTGCTGGCTGATTTCGAAATCGCGCTGCAGCAGGCGCTGGCTGAAATCGGGCAGCCGGGCATAGCCCAGGCGCAGGTCGTAGGGACCGTGCTTGGGGAAGCGGATGCTGTCGCTCGGCCCGCTGCCGAGCGTGTAGGTCAGCTTCTTCGCGTAGTCGGACAGGAACAGGGCCTGCAGCGGCGAGGCGGTGAACTCGAACAGGGCGATCACACTAAAGACGGCGAGGCCGATCCAGAGGATGCGTCTGATCTTGCGTCGGCGATTCGCCTGCCGCTCTTCCATGCTTTCGAACATCAGGCCGGCTCGTGCAAGGTAGCGTCGCGCAGCGGCACACCGTCCCTCTCCCCCGTACGCGGGGGAGAGTTAGGCGAGAGCGAACAACAACGTTGGGTACGGAAGCTCACGTGACATTAGCCTTCATTGGCTTCGTTCGCCCAATCCCGCGGTTGCAAGAACACCTCGTAGAGCTTCGCCTCCGGGCTGCCTGGCGCCGGCGCCCAGTCGTAGCGCCATTTCACGATGGGCGGCAGCGACATCAGGATCGATTCGGTGCGGCCGCCCGACTGCAGGCCGAACAGGGTGCCGCGGTCGTAGACCAGGTTGAATTCGACATAGCGGCCGCGGCGATAGGCCTGGAAGTCGCGCTCGCGCTCGCCGTAAGGCAGATCGAGCCGGCGCTCGAGGATGGGCACATAGGCCGGCAGGAAATGGTCGCCGATCGATTCGGTCAGGTTGAAGCAGTGGTCGAAGCCGTTGGCGTTGAGGTCGTCGAAGAAGATGCCGCCCACCCCGCGCGGCTCCTTGCGGTGCTTGAGATAGAAATAGTCGTCGCACCACTGCTTGAATTTCGGGTGATAGTCGGCGCCGAACGGCTCCAGCGCCTTGCGGCAGGTGCGGTGGAAGTGGGTGGCGTCTTCCTCGAAGCCGTAGTAGGGCGTCAGGTCCATGCCGCCGCCGAACCACCAGACCGGCTCGGCGCCAGGCTTCTCGGCATTGAAGAAGCGCACGTTCAGGTGCACGGTCGGGCAATAGGGATTGCGCGGATGCAGCACCAGCGACACGCCCATGGCCTCATAACTGCGGCCCGCCAGCTCGGGGCGGTGGGCCGAGGCCGAAGGCGGCAGATTGTGACCGGTGACGTGGGAGAAATTGACGCCGCCGCGCTCGAACACATTGCCCTCCTCGATCAGGCGGGTGATGCCGCCGCCGCCTTCGGGCCGGGTCCAGGCATCGCTGAGGAAGGGCTTGCCGTCGATCTGCGCCAGGCGCTCGACGATGAGTTCCTGCAGTTGCAGCAGAAACGCTTTGACCTTGCTTGTCTCCATCATATCCATCGATCTGTTGATAGCGCGATTCTAACAGGCGCCATGGCCCTGCCGCGGTGAAGGGGGCGGCAATTTGTCGCATTCCGGATGTAGGCCTCCCCAAATTAAGATCCTGCCGATCCGACACTTTGGCCTGCTTGCCATTCCGAACATGACTCCATACCGCCTTCGCCCCCTCGCCAGTCTCATCCTCGCTTCTTTCGCCGCGCCAGCCCTGGCCGAAGAACCCGTCCTGCTCGGCGAGGTGGTGGTCACCGCGCCGCGCATGGAGGAGCCGCTTACCGTCACCCTCGATCCCAAGGCGCCGCAGCAGCCGGTGCCGGCCAACGACGGCGCGGCCTTCCTCAAGAACGTCCCCGGCTTCACGATGATCCGCAAAGGCGGCACCGACGGCGATCCGGTGCTGCGCGGCCTGGCCGGCTCGCGCCTGAACGTGCTGCTCGACGGCGCCGAGTTCCACGGCGGCTGCGGCATGCGCATGGACCCGCCGACCGCCTATGTCTTCCCCGAGACCTTCGATGAGGTCACCGTGATCAAGGGGCCGCAGACCGTGCGCTACGGCAACGGCAACAGTGCCGGGGTGGTGCTGTTCGATCGCGCGCCGCAACCGGCGCAGGGCGTGACCGGCTTCGCCAGCCTGATGGCCGGCGCCTGGGGCCGGCTCGATGCCGTGGCCAACGCCGCGGCGGCGGGCGACAAGGCCTATGTCGAGGCCACCGCCAGCCATGCCGAGTCCGACGACTACGAGGACGGTGCCGGCCGGAGCGTGCATTCCTTCTACGAGCGCCAGAGCCTCAACGCCCGGGCCGGCTGGTTGCCGGACCGCGACACCCGCCTCGAGTTCTCGACCACCGCCAGCCGCGCCGAGGCAGCCTATGCCGACCGCTCGATGGACGGTGTGAAGTTCGACCGCGAGACTTACGGCCTGAAACTGGAGAAGAACCATCTCGGCCCGGTGCTGCAGGCGCTCAAGGCCCAGGTGGATTACAACTACATCGACCACGTGATGGACAACTACAGCCTGCGCACCAAGGCGATGGGCAACTATATGGTCAGCAACCCGGATCGGGAGACCCGGAGCGCGCGCGTCTCCGGCGACCTCGCGCTGTCGGGCAAGACCGTGCTGACGGTGGGTGCGGACTGGCAGACCAACGAGCACACCCTGCGCCAGGTCAACAACGCCTCCCGGGCCGTGGCCGATGCCTACGAGAGCCTGCCCCGCATCCTGGACATGGATACCGACATGCAGGGCCTGTTCGGCGAGCTGCGCCACGAACTGGCCGCCGATGCCCGCCTGATCGGCGGCTTGCGCCTCGATGCCTGGTCGGCCGACCGCTACAACAGCACCACCGGCGTCTTCATGGCCGATGCCGGGGAAACCCTCAAGAGCGGCTTCCTGCGCTACGAGCAGGACCTGGCCGGCCGGCCGGCCACCGTCTTCGTCGGCTTGGGCTACAGCCAGCGGCCCATGGACTACTGGGAGGCCTCGACCTACAACGGCATCCTGGCCAGCGGCCAGCTCGACCCGGAGAAGAACACCCAGCTCGACGCCGGACTGACTTGGAAGAGCGGCGCGCTGAGCGGCTCCGTGTCGGCCTTCTACAGCAAGGTTGCGGATTACATCCAGACCTACAGCGGCAGCGTCGCCAGCCCCTATCTGTCGAACTGCGGCATGACCATGGGGGGCGCCTGGAACTGCAGCGGCAACATCGACGCCACCCGCTACGGCGGCGAGGCCGATCTGGCCTGGCGCTTCGCGCCCGCCTGGACCCTGCGCGGCAGCCTGGCCTACGTCCACGGCGACAACGACAGCCGTGACGTGGCGCTGGCGCAGACGCCGCCGCTGGAAGGCCGGCTCGGCCTCGACTACACGACCGGCGCCTGGACCCTGGGCAGCGTGCTGCGCATGGTCGCCGAACAGGATCGCTACGACGTCGGCTACGGCAACATCGTCGGCCAGGACTACGGCCGCACCGCCGGCTTCGCCACGCTCTCGCTCAATGCCGCCTACAAGGCGGGCAAGGGCTTGCTGTTCACGGCGGGGATCGACAACGTCTTCGACAAGAACTACGCCGAGCACCTGGCGCGCGACAACAGCTTCGAGGCCGGCGCCAGCACCCGGGTCAACGAGCCGGGCCGCTTCTTCTGGGCCAAACTCAGCTACACCTATTGAGCTTCAGGCGCGGAGCACGCCGCCGCTGCTGGGGTCGATGATGGTCGACGGCCGGCGGCGCTTGCCGATGCGGCCGGGCAAGACCCAAACCGCGCCGCCGAATTCGCGGCGGCAGGCGGCAGCGGTCTTCAATGCCTGCCTGCCCGAGCGGTTGGCGCTGGTCGAAACCAGGGCCATGTCCAGCAGCCGGCACAGCCGCGCGGTTTCGGCATGGGCGGTGACCCGCACGGCGAGCTTGGCGTGCCGGCCGGTCAGCCATTTCGGGCAGCGCTTCGAGGTGGGCAACAGCAGGGTATAGGGACCGGGCCAGTAGTCTTCAAATCTGGCCGCGAGCACGGCGTCGACCGGCGCCAGGTAGCGGCGGAACTGGCGGTACTCGCTGCCGATCAGGATCAGGCCCTTGCCCTGAGGGCGCCCCTTCAGGCGCAGGATATTTCTCACGGCGCGGCGGTTGCGCGGATCGCAGCCGAGGCCGAAACAGGACTCGGTGGCGTAGGCGATGACGCCGCCACGCTGGAGGTGGCGGCGCAGGCGGGCGAGGTCGGGCAGCGGGGTCACCGCCCGAGTTTACTTCTTGTTGCGGTGAATGGCGCGGTGGCCTATGTCGCGTCGCATCTGGCAGCCGTCGAAGCGGATTTGCTCGGCGATTTCGTAGGCCCGCATCTGCGCCTGTTTCACCGTGTCGCCCAGGGCGGTGACGCAGAGCACGCGACCGCCTGCGGTGACCAGCTGCTTATCCTTGAGCGCAGTGCCGGCGTGGAACACGTGGTAGTCCGCGCCCTCCACCGGCAGCCCGCTGATCACATCGCCCTTCTTCGGGCTGTCCGGATAACCGCCGGCAGCCAGCACCACGCCTAGGGCGAAGCGGCGATCCCACTCGGCCTCGATCTGGTCGAGCTTACCTTCGATGGCGGCATCGAGGATCAGGGTGAGGTCGGTCTTCAGCCGCATCATGATCGGCTGGGTCTCCGGGTCGCCCATGCGGCAGTTGAATTCCAGCACCTTCGGCATGCCTTGGGCGTCGATCATCAGACCGGCGTAGAGGAAGCCGGTGAAGACGATGCCTTCCTGCTTCATGCCATTGACCACCGGGCGGATCACCTCGCGCAACACGCGGGCATGCAACTCGGGGCTGACGATGGGGGCCGGCGAATAGGCGCCCATGCCGCCGGTATTGGGGCCCATATCGCCATCCAGCAGCCGCTTGTGGTCCTGGCTGGTGGCCATGGTCAGCACGTGCTCGCCGTCGACCATGACGATGAAACTGGCCTCTTCGCCGAGCAGGCATTCCTCGATCACCACGCGGTGGCCGGCCTCGCCCATGCTGTTGCCGGCGAGCATGGCATCGACCGCGCTGTGGGCTTCTTGCAGGGTCTGTGCCACCACCACGCCCTTGCCGGCGGCCAGGCCGTCGGCCTTGATCACGATGGGCGCGCCCTGGCGCTCGATGTAGGCATGGGCTTCATGCGCATCGGTGAAGGTGCCGTAGGCCGCGGTGGGAATCTTGTGCCGGACCATGAAGGCCTTGGCGAAGTCCTTGGAGCTTTCCAACTGCGCGGCGGCCCGGGTCGGGCCGAAGATCTTGAGGCCGGCACTGCGGAAGGCATCGACGATACCGGCGGCCAGCGGCGCCTCGGGGCCGACCACGGTGAAGGCGATGGCCTCTTGCTTGCAGAACTCGATCAGCTCGGCGAAGTCGGTCAGCGCGACGTTCTCGACGCCCTCCTCGATGGCGGTGCCGCCGTTGCCCGGCGCGACATAGACCTTCTGCATCCGCGGGCTTTGCTTGAGCCGCCAGGCCAGGGCGTGCTCGCGGCCGCCGGAACCGATCACCAGGACTTTCATCTCAATCCCGCCTCGCAATCAATGCCGGAAGTGGCGCATGCCGGTGAAGACCATGGCCATGCCGTGCTCGTCGGCGGCGGCGATCACCTCTTCGTCGCGCATCGAGCCGCCCGGCTGAATCACCGCGGCGATGCCGGCCTGTGCGGCCTGGTCGATGCCGTCGCGGAAGGGGAAGAAGGCGTCCGAGGCCATGACCGAACCCTGGACCGAAAGGCCGGCCTGCTCGGCCTTGATCGCGGCGATGCGGGCGGAGTTCACCCGGCTCATCTGGCCGGCGCCGATGCCGATGGTGGTCTTGTGCTTGCCATAGACGATGGCATTGGATTTGACGAATTTGGCCACTTGCCAGGCGAACAGCAGGTCGGCCATTTCCTGTTCGGTCGGGGCGCGGCGGGTCACCACTTTGAGTTCGTTGTACAGGGCGAGGTCGGCGTCCTGTACCAAGAGACCGCCGGTGACCCGCTTGTAGTCCAGCCGGGCGCCGGGCTGTGCCGGCCACTGGCCGCACTCGAGCACGCGCACGTTCTTCTTGGCGGCGGCGATCTCGACCGCGACAGAGCTTACCTTGGGCGCAATGATCACCTCGACGAACTGGCGCTCGACGATGGTCCGCATGGTCTCGGCATCGAGTTCGCCGTTGAAGGCGATGATGCCGCCGAAGGCCGATTCCGGGTCGGTTTTGTAGGCGCGGTCGTAGGCCTCGAGCAGGGTTTTGCCGTAGGCGACGCCGCAGGGATTGGCGTGCTTGACGATGACGCAGGCCGGTGCCTCGGCGAACTGCTTGACGCATTCCAGCGCGGCATCGGCATCGCCGATGTTGTTGTAGGAGAGCTCCTTGCCCTGCAGTTGCTTGGCGGTGGCGATCGAGGCCTCCCTGGCCCCGGCCTCGACGTAGAAGGCGGCGTTCTGGTGCGGGTTCTCGCCGTAGCGCATGCCCTGCGCGAGCCGGAACTGAAGATTCACGGTACGCGGGAACGCCGCTGTCTCTGCGCCGAGGCGTGCGCCGAGGTAGCTCGCGATCGCGCCGTCGTAACGCGCGGTGTGCTCGAAGACCTTCACGGCGAGGTCGAAACGGGTCGCGTCGGTGACGGCGCCGCCATTCGCCGCCATCTCGGCGAGCACGCGCGAATAGTCCGCGGCGTCCACGACCACGGTCACCGCAGCGT
>JACAEC010000003.1 GCA_013389055.1 Hydrogenophilaceae bacterium | reverse complement strand
GGTCATCGCCGACCACATCCGCGCCTGCGCCTTCCTCATCGTCGACGGCGCCATCCCCAGCAACGAAGGCCGCGGCTACGTGCTGCGCCGCATCATCCGCCGTGCCATCCGCCACGGCTACAAGCTGGGCCAGAAGCAGCCCTTCTTCCACAAGCTGGTCGCCGATCTGGTCAAGGCGATGGGCGAGGCCTACCCGGAACTCACCGCCGGAGAGGCCAATGTCACCGCCATCCTCAAGCAGGAGGAGGAGCGCTTCGCCGAGACCCTGGAGCACGGCATGGCCATGCTGGAAACGGCCATGGCCTCCGAGGACAAGATGCTCGACGGCGAGACCGTGTTCAAGCTGTACGACACCTACGGCTTCCCGCTCGACCTCACCGCCGACATCGCCCGCGAGCGCGGCATCACGGTCGATTTCGCCGGCTTCGAGGCGGCCATGGAACTGCAGCGCGAGCGCGCCCGCGCCGCTTCCAAGTTCACCATGGGCAAGGGCCTGGAGTTCAACGGCGAGCCGACCGAGTTCCACGGCTACGACACCCTGGAGATGGAAGGCCGCATCGTCGCCATCTACAAGGAAGGCAGCCAAGTCACCGAGATCAACGCCGGCGACGAGGCGGTGATCGTGCTCGACCGCACCCCGTTCTATGCCGAGTCTGGTGGCCAGGTCGGCGACATCGGCGAACTCACCTCTGGCCACGGCGTCTTCGCGGTGGAAGACACCCAGAAGATTCAGGCCGAGGTGTTCGGCCACAAAGGCAAGCTCAAGACCGGGCGCCTCGCCGTCACCGACACGGTGAACGCCCGGGTCGACACCGAGGCCCGGAGCCGTGCGGCCTACAACCACTCGGCCACTCACCTGATGCACGCCGCCCTGCGCACCGTGCTGGGCAATCACGTCACCCAGAAGGGCTCGCTGGTCACCGCCGAGCGCACCCGCTTCGACTTCTCCCACCCGCAGGCAGTGACGCCGGAGCAGATCCGCGAGATCGAGAAACTGGTCAACGCGGAGATCCGCCGTAACAGCAAGGTCGAAACCCGATTGATGAAGCACGACGAGGCGATCAAGGCCGGGGCCATGGCCCTGTTCGGCGAGAAATACGGCGACGAGGTGCGCGTGGTCGGCATGGGCGCCTTCTCCACCGAACTCTGCGGCGGCACCCACGTCAAGCGCACCGGCGATATCGGCCTGTTCAAGATCGTGACCGAAGGCGGCGTCGCCGCCGGTATCCGCCGCATCGAGGCGGTCACCGGCCCGGTCGCCGTGGCCTTCATGCAGGAACAGGAAGAGACCCTGCGCGAGGTCGCCAGCTCGCTCAAGGCCCAGCCGCAGGAAGTGGCCGGCCGCCTGGCGCAGATTCAGGATCAGGTGAAGGCGATGGAGAAGGAGCTGGCCCGGTTCAAGGCCAAGCTCGCCGCCTCCCAGGGCGACGACCTAGCCGATCAGGCGCAGGAGGCGGGTGGCGTCAAATTCCTCGCCGCCCAGATCGAAGGTGCCGATGCTAAGGCCCTGCGCTAACTGGCCGACAAGCTGAAGGACAAGCTCAAGTCTTGCGCCCTGGTGCTGGCCAGCGTGGAGGGCGAGAAGGTATCGCTCATCGCCAGCGTTACCGCGGACCTGACGGCCAAGATCAAGGCCGGCGAACTGGTCAACCACGTCGCCCAGCAGGTGGGCGGCAAAGGCGGCGGCCGGCCGGACATGGCCCAAGCCGGCGGCACCCAGCCGGGCAACCTGGCGGCGGCATTGGCTTCGGTGAAGGATTGGATTGCCGGCAAGGCGGCCTGAGCGGTTCTACTCCTCGCTCAAGGAAAAAACTGTGCCATTCCGGAAACCGCAAAGCGCTTATCCGGAATCCGGTCTTTCTGTGACTCACTGGATTCCGGGTTCTGCCTGCGGCAGCCCCGGAATGACCTCAGTGATCTTTCGAATCAGTTTTCCTTCGAGTGCCCTTCCTGCTCCTGCAACAGCAGAATCTTGTCGGCGTTGATGTTGGGCAGGGCGCCGGGCCGGTTGCCCCAGTATTCCCAGGCCAGCCCAGCTGCCAGCGCCACCGAATTGAGCAGCAGCAACCAGAAAATCAAGCGTCCGCGACGCCGCTTTCCTTCGCGACCCATAGCAATCCCTCCAGGACTAAATCCTCTACCAGCGTCACCGGCCGGCGCAGATGCGACTTGATCAGCGCGGCGTCACCGCCGGTCAACAGCACCGCAACCTCGGCGCCGACCCGTGCCGCCAGCCTGTCGCGCTGCGCCTCCACGGCCCCGACCAGAGCGGAGACGATGCCGGTTTCCACGGCATCGCTGGTGTTGGTCGGGAAGGCCGTCCATTGGCCCAGGCCAACCCGCACCCCCTGGGTCGCCTGCTCGATGCTGCGCAACATGGCGCGATAGCCCGGCAGGATCATGCCGCCGGGGAACTCGCCATCGGCGGTAAGGGCATCGACGGTCAGGGCGGTGCCCAGGCTGGCGACGACCACATGGCCGAAGCCATGCTGCCGGGCCGCGATCAAGGCGGCATAACGATCGGTCCCCAAACTATCGGGCACGCTGTAATGGTTGCGGATGCCGAAGGCCTCCGCTTTGGGCGTGAGCCAGAATACCCTGGTGCCGGCCTGGAATGTCTGACCGATCAATTGGGCAAAACCATCCCCGGCCACATTGCTGATGACGGCCCAGGCCGGATTAAGGTCGCGCCAGCGTTGCGCCACTGCTGCCATGTCACTGGTCGGTGCCGCGTCTTTCTCGCGCCACTGGCCGGCCGCGAACACGCCCCACTTGATCCGGCTGTTGCCGGCGTCGATCAGCAATATCACGCCGACACCCCACGCAAGCTCAGTTCACCGGAATAGAAACGGCGCTGACCGGTTTCGGTGTCGAGCAGCAAGGCCCCCGCCTCGTCGATGCCGGCGACCCGGCCGCGCCAGGATTCGCCCTGGGCTGCGATCATGCGTGCCTCGCGACCATGGAAGGCATGGTTCGCCTCCCACTCTGAGCGCAAGCCGGCGAAGCCCTCCTCTTCGTAATGGCTGAGCACGCCATCCAACTGCCTCAGACATTCGATCAACAAGTGATTGCGATCCACTGCCTCGCCCAGGCCCTCCAGCAGATCGGTCACCGGCTGATCGATCTCGCTACGCAGCGCTTCCGGTAGACGCACGTTCACACCGACACCGATCACCGCCATGCTCGGGCCAAGCGCCTCACCATGCAGTTCGATCAAAATGCCGGCCAGCTTGCGATCCTGATGCAAGACATCGTTCGGCCATTTCAATTGGGCATCGGCCAGGCCCAGTTGCCGCAAGGCACGGACCAGGCCCAGACCCACGGCCAGACTCAGGCAGGACAGATCGCTGGCCGTGCGATTGAAGCGCCACAGCGCCGAGAAGGCGAGGCCGCCACCCAGCGGCGACAGCCAGGTCCTGCCGCGTCGGCCCTTGCCGCCGGTTTGCCACTCGGCCGCCAGCACCGTCTTGTGCGCGGCGCCGACCTGGCCCAGGGCCATCAGCCGGCTGTTGGTCGAATCGACCTGGTCATGCACATGCAGGCGATAGCCCAAGTCTTTGGCCTCAGCTTCGACCTGCTCCGCATCCAGCCAGCTATGCGGGTGCGCCAAGCGGTAACCGCGGCCACGCACGGAATAGACCTCGACTCCAAGCCCCTGGGCCTGACGCACGGCGTTGTGCACGCTGGCACGGGAGATACTCAGCCGATTGGCAATGGCCTCGCCCGAGCGGAATTCCTCGCCGGACAACTCGCGCAATACTCGAAACAGGCTGTTACTTGATGCGCTCACAAGGGGGTCCGATCACAACCGGCGGCGCCGCCGACCAGTGCTATCCACACATCGAGCGGGAAAGACTGCGGCACAGTTAGCGAGCTCACCGCTGCCAACAAAAGGCCACATCCTGGCTGCCACCCTCGCCTTGCTGGCCCAGACTATCCAAGGTCAGGGCGCCGCATTCACTGTCCGTGAAAGTCGTGCTGCCCGACGGGCAGCCGGCACCACCGTCGCCGCAAGGCGTCGCCGTCAGGGTGTATTGCTGGCCACTGCTGGCATAAGCGATGGAAACTTTGTAATTGGCCGCGCCGGTCTTGGGCGAAGCCGTGGTCGGCAGCACGGTCGCCGTACCCGACTGTGCCTGACAATCGGTCACGTTGCCATAGTTGTAGCAACCGCTGGCCGTGTAGTTGCGCTCCAGCCAGTTGGCGTTTTCCGAGAGCACCGCCTTGGCGTCGGCCCGCTTGCCCTTGATCACATGCTGCTGATAGGAAGGAATGGCGATTGCCGCCAGGATGCCGATGATCACCACGACAATCAGCAACTCGATCAAGGTGACGCCCGACTGCCACGAGATCGGTTCTGCCACACTTCGTTTCGATTCACTCAGCCGCATGTTCGCCTCCCTTGGCCATCACTCCACCAGTTCCCGCCAGGATACCCGACCCGTGCCCAAGGTCGAGCTCTTTTCCTTGGTCGAACTGATCTCGCCCGTGGTGCCGCTGGCCAGCTTGTATTCCACCGTGCCGGCCGTCACCACCGTCGGCGTCTTGATGATGCCCACGGTCGACTTTAAGGCAGACACCGGTACTGTGATCTCGACACCGCCGACCGTCACCGTCACGTAATCAGTAGCATTGAAGCTGGTATCACTGTTCAGATCGAACACCGATTCACTCAGCCGGCCACCGGTCAGGGCATCCATTTCCATGATCCAACTGGTACCGCCGAATTCACACGCATCAGACGACGGCACCAAGGTAGTAAAGATCACCCGGCCGTACCGCAGCAAGGGAATGCTGACCACCCGCTCACCTTGCGCCGTGCCACTAGGCGGCACCAAATCCAAATACCAGCCCTTCTTGGTATTCCAGTCAACGGTGGTATTCGACAATACCCGAATCTGGGCGCTAGTAGCTGTCCGCCCGGTGGTGCCCGTGTCGGTTCCCTCGTAGAGGATGGACTGCTGCTGCAGCTCGCTACGATCCGTGGTGGTAATGCGCGAGCCCGAATCGAGCACACCGTACAAACTTTGCTCCTCAAGGTTGGTGTTGTCGTTAGTGGCGAAGAAGCGGCCGGTGCCGAAGTAGATCATCACACCCGACTTGCCGGTTGGTGGCGCACCGATCTCCACCGGCGCGGTAATCGGCTGTACTTGGTTGCTGTCATTGCGGGCAGTAAACAGCGGCTTGGGCGTCGAACCGGATTTGTAGGCAGACCCCCAGTTATTGGGGTTGGCATCGGACAGATCGAACTTCCAGACATTGCCCTGCATGTCCCCGGCATAGACCGAATCGATCACCCTGTCGCCATTGCTGTCATAGAGCGTGGGCGTGGCCAAGCCATTGTTGGTGATCGCACTATCGGTATCCAGCACCATGTAGTCGGCGTCCTTGCC
>JACAEC010000198.1 GCA_013389055.1 Hydrogenophilaceae bacterium | reverse complement strand
GCCAGGCCCAACTGCTCGATGCCGGCGGCATCCGCGCGCCGGCGCAAGGCGTCATAGGCCAGCCAGGCGAAGACGCCGAAGAAGACCAGCACGAAGGCGAGCGTGACGATGCCGCCCTCCAGCCAGAGCTGGAGATAGTCGTTGTGGCTCCAGATGCCGGCGGTGCCGAGTTCCTCCGGCAGGCGCGAGAGAGGATAGGCCGAACGGAAACCGCCGAGGCCGATGCCATGCCAGGGCGATTGCAGGATGAGATCGAAGGTCGATTTCCACAGCATCAGCCGTGCGCTGTCGCCCTGCTCCAGGCTGACGATCAGGCGGCTGGCGACGTCCTGCGTGCCGGTGAAGGTGAATTGCGAGGCCAGTCACCGCCAGCAGTTGCATGGCTGCGGTGCGGAAGCCGGCAACATGGTGCGTCTGCCAGAAAATCAGCGGGAACAGCAACATGGCGGCAATCGCCGCCCCGCGCGAGGCGGCCAGGAAGAACGCCAGCGCCAAGGCACCCAGCACCAGCAGGGCAGCAAGGCAGCAAGGCGCAAGGCCGGCCGTTGAACGTCGCCGGAAAGAAACCAGGCGGCAAGCGGCAGCCAGAACAGATTCAGCGAGGCGGCATAGAGATTGGGGTCGGAGAAGGGGCCGTCGATCTTGTCGGCATATTGATAGGTGGGGTCTTCTAGCAGGCCCCAGGCAGCGAGCAGGGCGGCAGCCAGCCAAAGCATGAGCCGAAGACCCGGCCAGTTTAGCGAGGCAGCAGGCAGCCTGCGCGCAGCCAGAAAGACCAGAGGGAACAGGGTCAGCGACCAGAACAGGAGCGCGCCCTGGCTAGGTGAACGGCTAAGGTATTGCGTGATGGGCAGCAAGAGCAGCCACGCGACAAGCAGGCCGTCCCAGCGATCGAACCGCTTATGCCGCTGCACCGCGGCAATGAGCAGGTAGGCGGCCAGCAGGGCGGCACCGAGGCTGATGGCATAGGTGAATGCCTGCAGCGTGGCCGCGAGCGATAGGGCGAGCCAGGGGAGCGGCAGCAGGAAGGTCTGTCTCGCGGTGGTCATGCCACTATCTGCACCATTTTTGGTGATGTCCTCCGGCTGGCTGTAAACAGATGCCCGTGTCGCTATCACGAGGCTTTAAGTCGCGGCAACACAAGCTTAGAAAGTGCCCCTCATTTCTGGCCACTGTGACTTGAATAGAGTGGCCTGGCTTCGTTAACCAGACTTTTGCTTTCTAATCATGCCTAGGAGAGGGGCAAGATCTTCCGTGTTTCCAAATGTGAATTCTGTTCGCTCTATGTAGCGTTGCAATGATCCAGGATATATGGCGATTGCTCCAGCCAGCCAGCGCTCAGCTTCCAAATGGTATCCAGCCAGCCATAACAAGGTGGTTCGATGGTAGATCGAGTCCGCATCAGCGCGATGGCGGATGATTTTTTCATTCAGTTGCAATTGCAGGTCAACGAATGTCAATTGATGAGGGTCGATGATAGGCAACTGGGACATCAGATTGTCCACCTGCGGTTCGAGAAACGGGTTGATTTGTGCCGCATCAAAGTTTTTTTGAAATTCGCCGGAAAATTTCTGGGCTGGGGCGGGGCTGACTAGGCCAGCCATAGCCTGCTTTAGAGAGGTGTAGGTGGTGTAGTAGAAGACAAGAATGCCGAATCCCAGCACACTGAGGAACATGCCCAATCGAGAAAGACTGCCTTTGGGGATTGCCAGCGATATTGGTCGATCCTCTGCGAGAGCGGCCAATACGGCAAACAGGCCAAGAAAGTTCGCATACCAGAGCGGGTATTCAAGCAGGCTGTGAATGCTGATGATGCTGATCGCAGCCACGGGCCACCATTGCTCTACGGATGTGATGTTTCGAATCAGCCGGAGTAGCCACCAAACAGCCCCGAAGCACAAAACCAATGCAGCAAGGCCGAACTCGGCCATCAACTGCAAAACAATATTGTGAGCATGATCCCAACGAAGGGTTTCATAGCCCGACTGGCCGGCGAAAAGGGAATGGCCGGACCGGACCAGCTCAAAGTGGTTCCAGGCGTGGTTTTGAAAGCCGACACCCAGCCAAGGGTTGGATGCGAACATGTGCCAGGCGTCTTGCCAGAGCGCCAGCCGAACGGGCATGGATTCACCCGCATCCTCCTGCAGTCGGCTATTGGCCGTGGCTATGGCTTGCCCGCTCTCCAGCAGAGGCAAGGCCATTTGAAATATTTGGAAGGCTGCCAGCGCCAATATCGAGAACCAGACCAAACGGTTGGCAGATGGCCCGGGCTGTCTGGCTTTTAGGAGCAGTGCCAAAAGCAGAATCGCGATTAAGTACAGCCAGACTGATCGGGAGCCTGACAAGGTAAGGCCAAAGACCACAACCAGCCCGGCCAAAGCAACGATCCTCCAAGACAGCTTGTTGCTGTATCCAAGATACAGCGCCGCACAGAGAGCAATCGCTAGATAGTCGGCATAGTTGTTCTTCTGGGCAATGTTTCCGAAGGCGGAACTCGGTGGAGCCAGGCTGAATAGGAGATCTGTCACGGCAGTATGGATGCCGAAGGCCTGGAATACACCAATGATGACGTTGATTAAACCGGCAACCAGAATGGATGCTGCCAATATGGATAAAACATTGTCACGACCGTATTTCTGGCTTAGGGCGGATGCGGCGGGCATCAGCAAAATGGCCCAGACCAGGTAAAGTATGGCTAGCCCACCCTGGCTTGGATAGACCATTAGGCCGAGACCCATGTGGAGGAGAAGCAGAGCGGCCAATGCCAGAGCGAACCAGGCAATTCTTGGAATTTGGATCTCGACCGAAGAGTTAAATGAGAATATCCACGATATGAACAAAAGGAGTCCGCACAGGAACGCCCACCACTCGGTGTAGAAGGAAGTGAGCGGCAAACTGTGAACGGGTATGAGAAAAGGGACGGAGAATAGACCAATCAACCCGGCCCAGGCCACTTTACCTGATAAGCGCATGTGGCGTCCCTCTGATCAGGTGTCGTTGTGCCATGGAAAAACGGCCAGCATTGCTGGCCGTTTTACTAGACTGCCAATCTTGGGGTTACGGACATGCAACACCGGTAGCCATGCCGTTCAAGGCACAAGCCCAAGTCGATCCGTTATAGGTCAGTGCAACGGTGCCGCCAGCATTTTTACCGCCACCATTGGCGGCTGTCTTGAAGGTAAATAGCGCACGGCAGTTCGGAGTGTTGCCATCTACCGTTAGATCGCCATATTTACCAGCTGCATTAAAGCCAGTAACTCCCGAGCAGGCGGTACCACTGGCATTCTCGCCTACGAAGATTGAGATCGGAGTTTTGACACCATCGATTAGGGAGAATGCTTCGGAAGCTTGGGCCCTGGCGACGTAACTTTGGTAGGCTGGAACGGCGATGGCGGCGAGGATGCCGATAATGGCCACCACGATCAAGAGTTCGATCAGGGTGAAGCCGGCTTGGGCTTTGCGCATGGCTTGCATAGTGGATCTCCTAAAAATTAAGCGGGTAACCGCTTAGAGCGGCTTGCGTCTTCTCGCGAGAACCGTGCCAACAATAAAGTCACCAATAAAACAATGAGTTAATAAATCCCGCCCGGTGCTGGTACGCAAATACTGACGATTTTTGTCACCTCGGTTGACCTGGTACGTCAGTCCCACCCGATTACAATCCCGGCATGACCGTAGCCGCCGCCCCCTTTCTCGCCGCCCTCGATCCCCGGGCCAATGTCGTGGTCGAGGCCTGCGCCGGCAGCGGCAAGACCTGGCTGCTGGTCTCGCGCATGATCCGGCTGCTGCTGGCCGGGGCCGAGCCATCGGAGTTGCTGGCGATCACCTTCACCCGCAAGGCGGCGGGCGAGATGCGGGCGCGGCTGTTGGAATGGCTCGAATGGCTGGCGCTCAAGCGGGATGACGAGGTGATCGACTTCCTCACCCAGCGCGGCCTGAGCGAGGCCGAGGCGCGGGCGCTGCTGCCCAAGGCGCGCGGCCTGTTCGCCGCCGTGGTCAATGCCCGGCCCGGGCCGGAGATCACCACCTTTCACGGCTGGTTCCTCAAGCTCCTGGCCCATGCCCCGCTGGAGGCGCGACCGCCGGGCAGGCTGATCGAGAGCGATGTCCTGCTGCTGGACGAGGCCTGGCTGGGTTTTGCCGAATCCCTGCGCGACAAGCCGGGTTCGCCCGAGGAGCAGGCCTTCCGCGCCCTGATCACGGAATTGCCGCTGGCCAGCGTGCGCCAGCTGCTGGAGAGCTTCGTGCGCAAGCGCGCCGAATGGTGGGCCTGGGCCG
>JACAEC010000054.1 GCA_013389055.1 Hydrogenophilaceae bacterium | reverse complement strand
TTCCAGACCACGGTGCCGGCCTTCATGATGATGTCGACCAGCTCCTGGGCGCTCTTGGGGCAGATGTCGAAGATCATGTCGTCGTCGGCCACGGCATTGGCGTCCTTCAGCACGGCCGGCTCGGCAGCGTCGAACTGCTTGCCGCAGACCACATCGACGGCGATGGGGATGGAGGCGCCGCGTTTGGCCATCTTTTCGATCAGGCCCTTGGCGGTGGGTACCAGGTCGTCTTCGCAGAGCGCCTTGCCGACGTTCTTGCCGGTGGCCTTGAGGAAGGTGTTGGCGATGCCGCCGCCGACGACCAGCTGGTCCACTTTCTCGGAGAGCGCCTCCAGCACGGTGAGCTTGGTGGACACCTTGCTGCCGCCGACGATGGCGACCATGGGCCGGGCCGGGTTGGCCAGGGCCTTCTGCAGGGCGTCCAGCTCTTCCATCAGCAGGATGCCGGCGGCGGCGACCGGGGCGAATTTGGCGACGCCGTGGGTCGAGGCCTCGGCGCGGTGGGCGGTGCCGAAGGCATCCATCACGAACACGTCGCACAGCTTGGCGTACTTCTGGGCGGTCTCGTCGACGTTCTTCTTCTCGCCCTTGTTCACCCGGCAGTTCTCCAGCACGACCAGTTCGCCGCCGGCGACGTCGAAGCCGCCGTCGACCCAGTCCTTGACCAGGCGCACTGGCTTGCCCAGGCGGGCCGCGATGTTCTCGGCCACCGGCTTGAGCGAGACTTCTTCCGACCACTCGCCCTCGGTCGGGCGGCCCAGGTGGGAAGTGACCATCACCTTGGCGCCGGCCTTGAGGCAGTGCTCGATGGTGCGCATGGAGGCGGTGATGCGGGCGTCGGACGTTACCTTGCCATCCTTGACGGGGACGTTGAGGTCGGCACGGATCAGGACACGCTTGCCCTTGAGATCGAGATCGGTCACGCGAATGACGGACATGGTTCAACTCCTGTGAAAGTAAGGTGTAAGGGATAGGTCGGCCTATGCCTTACGCCTCACGGTGAGGCGGTCAGCTTTCAGCGATCAGCAATCAGCCAAAGCTGACTGCTGAAAGCTGATCGCTGAGTGCTATTACTTCGCCACGTGCTGAACCAGACGCAGCATGTTGCAAGTGTAGCCGTACTCGTTGTCGTACCAGGACACGACCTTGACGAAGGTGTCGTCCAGGGCGATGCCGGCCTCGGCGTCGAAGGTGGACGGGGCGGAGTTGCCGACGAAGTCGGTGGAAACCACTTTCTCGTCGGTATAGCCCAGCACGCCTTTCAGGGCGCCTTCGGAGGCGGCCTTCATGGCCTTGCAGATGTCCTCGTAGGAAGCGGCCTTGTTCAGTTCCACGGTCAGGTCGACCACGGAAACGTCGGAGGTCGGCACGCGGAAGGCCATGCCGGTCAGCTTCTTGTTCAGCTCGGGGATCACCTTGCCCACGGCCTTGGCGGCGCCGGTGGACGACGGGATGATGTTCTCCAGGATGCCACGGCCGCCGCGCCAGTCTTTGGAGGAAGGGCCGTCGACGGTCTTCTGGGTGGCGGTGGCGGCGTGCACGGTGGACATCAGGCCACGCTTGATGCCGAAGTTGTCGTGCAGCACCTTGGCCACCGGGGCCAGGCAGTTGGTGGTGCAGGAGGCGGCGGAGACGATGGCCTGGCCGGCATAGCTGGCGTGGTTCACGCCGTAGACGAACATCGGGGTGTCGTCCTTGGACGGGGCGGACTGGACGACCTTCTTGGCGCCGGCCTTGAGGTGGGCCTCGCAGGACTCGGTGGTCAGGAAGAAGCCGGTGCAGTCGATCACGATGTCGGCGCCCACTTCGTTCCACTTCAGGTTGGCCGGATCGCGCTCGGCGGTCAGGCGGATTTTCTTGCCGTTGACGACCATGTTGCTGCCTTCAACCGCGATGTCGCCGTTGAAGCGGCCATGCACGGAGTCGTACTTCAGCATGTAGGCCAGGTACTCGGGATCGAGCAGATCGTTGATCGCGACGATCTCGATGTTGGGGAAGTCCTTCGCGACAGCGCGGAACACCATGCGGCCGATGCGGCCAAAACCGTTGATACCAACTTTGATTGCCATTGCAGTTTCTCCTGAGTGTTGAAAATCTTTTAGGGGCTAGGAGCTAGGATTTAGGGGCTAGAAAGAGCGTGCGCAGCGCGACCACCCCTAGTCCCTAGCTTCTAATTCCTAGCCCCGCACAACTTAAAGAACGCCCTTGACCACGGCCGCGACGTTCTCGGGGGTGAAGCCGAACTCCTTGAACAGCTCGTCGGCCGGGGCGGACTCGCCGAAGTGATCCCAGCCGATCACGGCGCCTTCCAGGCCCACGTACTTGCGCCAGAAGTCGCTAACGCCGGCTTCCACCGCCACGCGCGGCAGGCCTTTCGGCAGCACGCTTTCCCGGTAGGCGGCGTCCTGCTTGTCGAAGGTGTTGGTCGAAGGCATCGACACCACTCGCACCGCGATGCCTTCGGCGGCCAGTGCTTCCTGGGCCTTCACTGCCAATCCGACTTCTGAGCCGGTGGCGATGATGATCGCCTTGGCGCCGGCGGCGTCACGCAGCACGTAGCCGCCTTTGGCGATGTTGGCCATGGTGGCGGCGTCGCGCGCCATGAACGGCAGGTTCTGGCGGGACAGGATGTGACAGGTGGGTCCGTCGGCACGCTCGACCGAATGCGCCCAGCCAACCATCGTCTCGACCGTGTCGCACGGACGCCAGACGTCGATGTTCGGGATCATGCGCAGGGTCGCGGTCTGCTCCACCGGTTGATGGGTCGGACCGTCTTCGCCGAGGCCGATGGAGTCGTGGGTGAAGACATGGATCACACGCTGCTTCATCAGCGCAGCCATGCGGATGGCGTTGCGCGAGTATTCCGAGAACATCAGGAAGGTGCCGCCGAACGGCAGCAGGCCGCCGTGCAGCGCCATGCCGTTCATGATTGCGGCCATGCCGAATTCGCGCACGCCGTAGCTGATGTAGTTGCCGGGCTTGCCGTTGCGAACCGGATGGCAGCCCGTCCAGTTGGTCAGGTTGGAGCCGGTGAGGTCGGCCGAGCCGCCGAGGAACTCGGGCAGCGCGGGCGCCAGCGCGTTGATCGCGATCTGGCTGGCCTTGCGGGTGGCGACAGTCTCGGCCTTGGCGTTGATCGCCGCCAACTGCTCGGCGACGTGGGCCTTCCAGTTGGCGGGCAGTTCGCTCTTCATGCGGCGCTCGAACTCGGCGGCCTCTTTCGGGTAGGCCTTCTTGTACTCGGCAAACTTGTTGTTCCACAGGGTTTCGAGCCCCTGCCCCTTGGTCTTGGCATCCCAGCCGGCATAGATATCGGCGGGGATTTCGAACGCGGGGTGGTTCCAGCCCATGTTCTTGCGGGTGGCTTCGACTTCAGCCGCTCCCAGCGCCGCGCCATGCACGTCGTGGGTGCCGGCCTTGTTGGGCGAACCCTTGCCGATGATGGTCTTGCATCAGATCAGGGTGGGACGGTCGGTGCTGGCCTTGGCCTTCTGGATCGCGGCATCGAGGGCGACGACGTCATGGCCGTCGACGTTGGGGATCACCTGCCAGCCGTAGGCTTCGAAGCGCTTGGCGGTGTCGTCGGTATACCAGTGTTCGATATGGCCGTCGATAGAAATGCCGTTGTCGTCCCAGAAGGCGACCAGCTTGTTCAGCTTCCAGGTGCCGGCCAGAGCGCAGGCTTCGTGCGAGATGCCTTCCATCATGCAGCCGTCGCCAAGGAATACATAGGTGTGGTGGTCGACGATGGCGTGGTCGGTCTTGTTGAATTCGGCGGCGAGGATCTTTTCCGCCATCGCCATGCCGACGGCATTGGTGATGCCCTGGCCGAGTGGGCCGGTGGTGGTTTCCACGCCGGGCGCGTAACCGTACTCGGGGTGCCCCGGTGTTTTGGAATGTAACTGACGGAACTGCTTGAGGTCGTCCATCGACAGGTCGTAGC
>JACAEC010000110.1 GCA_013389055.1 Hydrogenophilaceae bacterium | reverse complement strand
GCTCATGCACGAGCGCGCGGCGCAGGACGGGTTCTATCTCAACTTCATCGGCGCCGGCGCCTACGAGCACCACATCCCGGCGGCGGTCTGGCAGATCGTCAGCCGCGGCGAGTTCTATTCCGCCTACACGCCCTATCAGGCCGAGGCGAGCCAGGGCACGCTGCAACTGATCTACGAATACCAGACCATGATGACCCGGTTGACCGGGCTCGATGTCTCCAACGCCTCGCTCTACGACGGCGCCTCGGGTCTGTCGGAAGCGGTGCTGATGGCCGTGCGCGCTGCCAAGAATGGTTCGCGCCGCGTGCTGGTGCCGGCCTCGCTGCACCCGCGCTACCGCGCCGTCACCCGGGCCGTGGTGAAGAACCAGAACATCGAACTCACCGAGGTTCCCTTCGATCCGGCCAGCGGCACCACTTTGCTCGACGCCCTCAAGCCCTTCGAGGGTCAGCCGGCTGCCGCCCTGGTCATCCCCCAGCCCAACTTCTTCGGTGCGCTGGAGGCGGTCGACCAATTGACCGATTGGGCCCACGCCAACGGCATGCTCGCCATCGCCGTGGTCAACCCGCTGTCCCTGGCCCTGTTCAAGGCGCCGGGGCAGTGGGGTGGGCAGGGTGCCGACATCTGCGTCGGCGACGGACAGCCCCTGGGCGTGCCGCTGTCCTCCGGCGGCCCCTACTTCGGCTTCATGACCTGCAAGCAGGCCCTGGCCCGGCAGATGCCCGGCCGCATCGTCGGCCGCACCGTCGATCGCGACGGCAAGCCCGGCTTCGTGCTGACCTTGCAGGCGCGCGAGCAGCACATCCGCCGGTCCAAGGCCACCTCCAACATCTGCACCAACCAGGGCCTCCTGGTCACCGCGGCGACCATCCACATGTCGCTGTTGGGGGCGGAAGGCCTCAAGCGGGTCGCCCTGGCCTCGCATGCCAATACCAAGGCCCTGCTGGAGAAGCTGAGCGCCGTTCCCGGGGTCGGCCGCGCCTTCGCCTCGCCCTTCTTCCACGAGGTGGTGCTGCGCGTGGGCAGCGACGCCGACGAAGTGCTGCGCGCCTTGCGCGCCCAGGGCATCCTGGGCGGCTATGCCCTGGGCCGCGATTACCCGGGCCTGGCCGATGCCATCCTGGTCTGCGCGACCGAGACGAAGACCGGTAGCGACTTGGACCGATATGCGCAACAATTGGAACGTATCTTGAGCCGGCGGCGGGAAGCCCCACCGTGTGCTTATAAGTCCTAACCCATCAAGACAGGAGGCAACTATGGCGTTCGTGACCCTAAATGGCGAAAGGATTCAAGTCGGCGGCAATTTCCCCCGGCCGGGCGATACCGCGCCCAGCTTCATGCTGGTGGACAAGGACCTCAATGACGTCTCCCTGTCCCACTACTGGGGCAAGAAGAAGATCCTCAACATCGTGCCCAGCCTGGATACCCCGGTCTGCCAGGCCTCGACCCGCAAGTTCAATGCCGTCGCCGCCGAATTGCCGAACACCGTCATCCTGGTGATCTCGGCCGACCTGCCCTTCGCCCAGACCCGCTATTGCGGCGGCGAGGGCCTGGACAACGTGATCACCCTGTCGACCATGCGCGGCCGCGATTTCAACAAGCAGTACGGCGTCATGATCATGGATCCGCCGCTGTCCGGCCTGCTGGCCCGGGCGGTCATCCTGCTCGACGAGCAGGACAAGGTGATCTATTCCGAGCTGGTGCCCGAGATCAAGCAGGAGCCCGACTACGGCGCCTTGCTCGACGCCTTCCGCGAAGCGACCAAGGAAAAGTAAGAAGACGGATTCCACCCACCCGAAGGCGCCGTCACGGCGCCTTCGTTTTGACTGAACGACCATGCTGATTTTCGAACACTCCCATGCCGGCCGCCGGGCCCAGGCCCAGGCCCCGCAACAGGCCGCTGCGGCCGACGATCTGCCGGCCGAGCTGCTGCGCCAAGAGGCGCCGGGCCTGCCCGAGACCTCCGAACTCGACGTGGTGCGCCACTACACCCGCTTGAGCCAGAAGAATTTCTCGATCGACACCCAGTTCTACCCGCTGGGTTCGTGCACCATGAAGTACAACCCACGCGCCTGCAACAGCCTGGCGCTGCTGCCGCAGTTTCTCTCGCGCCACCCGCTGGCCGATGCCGACACCGGCCAGGGCTTCCTCGCCTCGATGTATGAGCTGCAAGAGATGCTGAAAGAGGTCACCGGCATGGCCGCGGTCTCGCTCGCCCCGATGGCCGGTGCCCAGGGCGAGTTCGCCGGGGTGGCCATGATCCGCGCCTATCACGAGTCGCGCGGCGACCACGAGCGCAGCGAGATCATCGTGCCCGATGCCGCCCACGGCACCAACCCGGCCACTGCCACCATGTGCGGCTACACGGTGCGCGAGATTCCGACCGACCGCCAGGGCAACGTCGACCTCGAGGCGCTCAAGGCCGTGGTCGGCCCCAAGACCGCCGGTCTGATGCTGACCAACCCGTCCACCCTGGGCGTGTTCGAGAAGACCATCGTCGCCATCCAGAAGATCGTGCACGAGGCCGGCGGCCTGACCTATTACGACGGCGCCAACCTCAACGCCATCCTCGGTCGGGTGCGACCGGGCGACATGGGTTTCGACGTCATCCACATGAACCTGCACAAGACCTTCTCCACCCCCCACGGCGGCGGCGGCCCCGGTGCCGGCCCGGTCGGCGTCTCCGAGCGTTTGCAGCCGTTCCTGCCCATCCCCTACGTGGTCGAGGACAAGGGCTTCCACCGCTGGGCGGAAGAGGCCGATTGCCCGCAGAGCATCGGCCGCATGAGCGCCTTCGGCGGCAATATGGGCGTGCTCATGCGTGCCTACGTCTATGCCCGTCTGCTCGGCCGCGAAGGCATGCACCGGGTGGCCGACTATGCCGCGCTCAACGCCAACTACCTGGCGGTCGAGCTGAAGAAGGCCGGCTTCGAGCTGGCCTTCCCCGAGCGCCGCGCCTCGCACGAATTCATCGTCACCCTGAAGAGGCTGAAGGACGAGACCGGCGTCTCCGCCATGGACTTCGCCAAGCGCCTGCTCGACTACGGCTACCACGCCCCGACCACCTACTTCCCGCTGCTGGTGCCGGAGTGCCTCTTGATCGAGCCGACCGAGACCGAGAGCAAACAGACCCTGGACGGCTTCGTCGCCGCGATGAGGGCGGTGAAGCAGGAGGCCGAGACCGATGCCGAGTTGGTGAAGTCGGCCCCGCACACCCTGCCGGCCAAGCGGCTGGACGACGTCAAGGCGGCGCGCGAACTGGATTTGGCTTGGAAGGCATGAGCGGCCACGAGGAGAGCCCGTTCAAGGGCAAGACCGGCCTCACCCGGCTCTGGAATGCCTTCTTCTATTCCATCGACGGCTTCAAGGCCGCCTATCGGCACGAGGACGCCTTCCGCCAGGAGGTGCTCCTCGCCGTGGTCCTCATCCCGGCGGCCTTCTTCGTCAGCGGCGGGGCCATCGAACGGGCGCTGATGATCGGCAGCGTGCTGCTGCTGTTGATCGTCGAGCTGATCAACTCGGCCATCGAGGCCACGGTCGACCGCATCTCGCTGAAGGACCACGTGCTGGCCAAGCGGGCCAAGGACATCGGCAGCGCCTCGGTGCTGAAGGCCATCATCCTCATGGTGACGGTCTGGGGCTTGGTCATTTTCGGCTGAAGCCCGCCCAGGCTTTGCGGCGGCGCGATAAGCCGCTAGCATGGTATTGATCGAGGGTGAATTCGAAAGGTCGGTCCATGAGCAAATCGAACCAAGACAAGCGGCATTTCCATCGCGTCGCCTACGATGCCAGGGTTACGCTGACTTCCGGCGGCGATATCTGGACCGGCACGGCGCAGGATGTCTCGCTCAAGGGCTGCCTGGTCAAGCTCGGCCGCTACTGGCCGGTGGAGGCCGGCCGCAGCTACCGGCTGACCCTGCACCTCTCGCCCATGCTCAATATCGAAATGGATGTGGAGCTCGCCCACCAGGAGGGCGAGCAGGTCGGCTTCCGCTGCACCCGGATCGACCTCGACAGCATCACCGAACTGCGCCGCCTGGTCGAACTGAACCTGGGCGACAGCAGCCTGCTGGATCGGGACCTGCACGCCCTGGTTCAGGCCTGAGTCGATTCGAAAGGCAGGCAGATATGGCCGAAGCGCTGTTTCCCTACAACCCCAAAGACATCAAGCTGTGCGGCTTCGACGACATGAATCTCCAGGTCGGGGCGCGGCTTGAAGTCCAACGCCTGCCGCCCGGCCTCAATCCCCGCCTGTTCACCCGGGTCATCGGTTACGCCTCGGGCGAGAGCCTGCTCGTCCGCACCCCCTTGGTGAACAAGCTGCCGGCCGATTTGCGCGAGGGCGACAAGGTCTATGTCCGGACCTTCTCCGGCACCCGCGCCTTCGGCTTCGCCAGCAGCGTCCAGCGGCTGTGCATCGCGCCTTTCCTCTACATGCACCTCGATATCCCCAAGGAGGTGCAATACGTCGAGATCCGCCGCGACCAGCGGCTGCCGGTCAAGCTGCTGGCCCAGATCAAGGGTGCGGGCGATTGGCAGCCGGTGCTGATGCTCGACTTGGCCGAGGGCGGCAGTCTGGTCGAGAGCACGCATGCCGTGGGCGAGGCGGGCACCGCAGTCGAGTTGCGTTTCAGCTTTCCCCTGGAACACCTGGAGCAGGAGGTCACGCTCAGCGTCGCCGGCAAGCTGCACTCGGCCGGGGTGCATCGACGCGAGGACGGCCTGCAAGCCTATCGCTATGGCGTCGAATTCAACGAATTGAGTGGCAACGACGCCGTGCTCTTGCAGAATTTCCTGTTCAAGATCCTGCTGGATAGTTCGGCCAAGCATGGCTGAAGTCGGCTAGGTCGGTTTTTCCCAAGGCTCGATCGGGCTACGCACCCCCGCGAACAAGGGGTACGGCTCGAGCTGCTTGATCTTGCCGAGTTCAAGCAGGCGTGCCGGATCGCGCACGGCCAATTTCTGTTCGAGACGCTGCCGCTCGTAGTCGAGCTGGCCGCGGGTCTCGCCGCGCAGCACGGCCTGAGCAAGGCCTCGCGCCAGAGGGCGACCAGGCCCTTGGCGTCGAGATAGCGCGGATGCAAGGACCACAGGCCATCGCTAGTGCGCCGCCTCCCAGTTCGGCCCGACCCCAACCTCCACCTTGAGCGGCGCCTTGAGTTCGGCCACGCCGCACATCAGTGCCGGCAGCCTTTCCTGCACCAGGGCCAGTTCGGCTTCCGCGACTTCCAATACCAGTTCGTCGTGCACCTGCATGATCAACCGGGTCTTCAGCTTTTCCGCATCCAGCCAATTTTGTACCGCAAGCATGGCCAGTTTGATCAGGTCGGCCGCGGTGCCCTGCATGGGCGCGTTGATCGCGGCGCGCTCGGCGCCCTGACGCCGGGCCGGGTTGCCGCTCCTGATCTCCGGCAGGTAGAGCCGGCGGCCGAACAGGGTTTCGACGTAGCCCAGCTCCTTGGCCTG
>JACAEC010000121.1 GCA_013389055.1 Hydrogenophilaceae bacterium | reverse complement strand
TGACCGCCAGCAGGCTCATCGCGGCCATGCCCATCCAGGCAATGACCCCGCCGGTGAACAGGCGCCAGCCTTGCATCAGCCAGGTGAGGCCAGCGGTGCCGGAAGGGCGGGTGATGGTCAGCGCGTTCACGGCAGCAGGCCTTGCAACGTGTCCACGTGATTGCGGTGATGGCGCACGATGCGCTCGAAGTGCGTGGGATCCTTGGCGTGGGTCAGCTCGCCCGGCCGCGGAAAGTGCAGGTCGTACAGGCGCGACAACCAGAAGCGCAGGGCGCCGGCCCGCAACATGGCCACCCAGGCCGACCGCTCGGCCGCCAGCAGCGGCCGCACCTTGTGGTAGGCCGCCACCAGCGCCTGCGCGCGGGTCGCATCCAGTTCGCCCGCCTCGGTCACGCACCAGTCGTTGACGGTGATGGCCAGGTCGTAGAGCAGGCGGTCCTGGCAGGCGAAGTAGAAATCGATGACGCCGGACAGGCGCTCGCCTTCGAACAGCACATTGTCGCGGAACAGGTCGACGTGGACCACGCCGGCCGGCAGGTCGGCCAGTTTGAAGGCGGCCTGGGCGAAGGCGAGTTCCTCGTCGAGCAGCTTGGCGTTGTCAGCGCCGAGCACCGCTCGCACCCGCTCGGCGGTGGCGGCGAACCAGGCCGGGCCGCGCGGGTTGGCCATGGGCTTCGCGTAGTTCTTGCCGGCTTGATGCATATCGGCCAACAACTCGCCGACCTCGGCGCAGGCGGTGAGGCTGGGTTCGGTGATGGAGCGGCCGCGCAGCCGGGTGACCAGGCTGGCCGGCTTGCCCTTGATCTAGCCCAGATAGCCGTTGTCCAGCCGGCCGACGGGGTTGGGGCAGGGAATGCCGCGGCCGGCCAGGTGGGCCATCAGTTCCAGGTACCAGGGCAGTTCGTTGGCGGTGAGCTTTTCGAACACGGTGAGCACGTACTCGCCGTGGCTGGTGGTGACGAAATAGTTGGTGTTCTCGATGCCGGAGGCGATGCCTTCCAGCTTCGTCAGGTGGCCGATGGTGTAGCCCTTGAGCCAGGCTTCGACTTCGGCGAATTCGAGGGTAGTGAAAACGGACACGATATCGGGAAAGTGAAACGCCGCCCGCGGGCGGCGTTGTCTCAATGAAGGGCGATCAGAATTCGAACAACATCCACATGGGCACCATGAGGTTGGGCGCGAGGTCGTCGTAACGCACCATCTGGCCGTTGCCCTTGGGGTCCACCAGGTAATAGGGGGTACCGTGCGGCGGGGTCACCTTGATCATGTAGAGCTGACCCTTGATGCGGTACTCCTCGACCCTGTCCTGGCCCTTCTGGGTGATGGTGATGTCCGGGGCCGGCGCCGTGTCCACCATGCCGGGCGGCGGCGGGATGTCGGGCACCGGTGCGAGCTTGGGCGGCTCGGCGGCGAACGCCGGCAGCGCTGCAAGGGCGGTCAGGGCGAACAGCTGGGTCAGGCGCATAGGAATTCCCCCGTAAACATTGAGCGCATTCTATCAGATGCCCCGGCCAACGGCGGCCATCTCACAGGTTGAGCAGGATTTCCTGGTCCTTGGCCGGCGAGACGAACTGGCGGGTCTCGTAGTGCTGGAAGATGGCGTCGACCACCTCGTCCGGCTCATCGATGGTCTGGATCAGGTCGATGTCGGCGGGGTCGATCATGCCCTCCAGCGCCAGGGTGTCCTTGACCCAGCCCATCAGGCCCTGCCAAAAGGCCTTGCCGACCAGGATGATGGGGATGCGCTGGATCTTGCCGGTCTGCACCAGGGTGAGCACTTCCATCAACTCGTCCATGGTGCCGAAGCCGCCGGGCATGATGACGTAGGCCGAGGACGATTTGACGAACATGACCTTGCGCGCGAAGAAGTGGCGGAAGGTCTGGCTGATGTCCTGATAGGGGTTGGCATGCTGCTCGTGCGGCAACTGGATGTTGAGGCCGACGCTGGGCGACTTGCCGAAGAAGGCGCCCTTGTTGGCCGCCTCCATGACGCCGGGGCCGCCGCCGGAGACCACGGCGAAGCCGGCATCGGACAGCTTGCGGGCGATGGTCTCGGTCAGCATGTAATAAGCGGTATCCGGCTTGACCCGGGCGCTGCCGAAGATGGAGACGGCCGGCCGGATGGGCGCCAGGCGTTCGGTCGCCTCGACGAACTCTGCCATAATCTCGAACATCCGCCAGGATTCGCGCGCCGTGCTGCGGCTTTCCGACTCGCCGTAAGGCGGGATGATGGTTGGTAGCTTTTGATCCATGAAGGGATTTCCGATTGTCTAAAACGCTGTTGCTGGTGGACGGCTCGTCCTATCTTTATCGCGCCTTCCATGCCTTGCCCGACCTGCGCACCCGGGACGGCCTGCCCACCGGCGCGCTGAAGGGCGTCATCAGCATGTTGAAGCGCTTGCGCAAAGACTTCAAGGCCGATTTTAGCGCCTGCGTGTTCGATGCCAAGGGCAAGACCTTCCGCGACGAAATCTATCCCGAGTACAAGGCCCACCGGCCGCCGATGCCGGATGACCTGGCCCAGCAGATCGAGCCTCTGCACCAGGCCGTGCGCGCCCTGGGCTGGCCCTTGTTGATGATCGACGGGGTCGAGGCCGACGACGTGATCGGCACCCTGGTCCGCCAAGCCGAACGCGAAGGCATCGAGAGCATCGTCTCCACCGGCGACAAGGACCTGGCCCAGCTGGTCACGCCGCATGTGCGCCTGATCAATACCATGAGCAACGAGCTGCTCGACGTCGCCGGGGTCAATGCCAAGTTCGGCGTGCCGCCCGAGCGCATCGTCGATTACCTCACCCTGATCGGCGATACCGTCGACAACGTGCCCGGCGTCGACAAGGTCGGCCCCAAGACCGCGGCCAAGTGGATCGCCGAATACGGCAGCCTCGACGCGCTGATCGCCCGCGCCCATGAGGTGAAGGGCGTGGCCGGCGAGAACCTGCGCAAGGCAATCGACTGGCTGCCGACCGGACGGGAACTGGTCACGGTGAAGACCGACGTCGATCGGCTACCGGACATGCACGGCCTGCACTGGCAGGACGAGGACCGGGACAAGCTCACCCAACTGTATGAGCGGTTCGAGTTCAAGACCTGGCTGAACGAATTGCTCCCCTCCCCCGCCGGGGCAGCACCCGTTCCGGGCATGAAGGGCGGGGGTGAGGGAAAGGCCACGGATTCGGCCACCACTTCTCCCTCACCCCCAGCCCCTCTCCCGGTGGGAGAGGGGAATAAACCGAGCCATTACGAGACGGTGCTGACCGAGGCCGACTTCGGCCGCTGGCTAAAGAAACTCGAAGCCGCCGAACTGATCTGCCTGGATACCGAGACCACCAGCCTCGACCCGATGCAGGCCAAGCTGGTCGGCCTGGCCTTCGCGGTCGATGCCTTCGAGGCCTGCTATCTCCCGCTCGAACACCGCTACGCCGGCGTGCCGGACCAGTTGAATCTGCACGAGGTGCTGGCGCGGCTTAAGCCGATACTGGAAGACGCCAGGAAACCGAAGCTCGGCCAGAACCTGAAATACGACTGGCATGTGCTGATGAACCACGACATCCAGTTGCAAGGGATTGAACACGACACCCTCCTGCAAAGCTATGTGCTGGAGGCGCACGAGCGGCACGACATGGACACCCTGGCCGCACGCCACCTGCACGCCACCACGATCAAGTACGAGGACATCTGTGGCAAGGGCGCCAGCCAGATCGGCTTCGACCAGGTCGATATCGACACCGCCACCCGCTATTCGGCCGAGGACGCCGACATCACCCTGAGACTGCATCAGACCCTGAATCCGCAGATCGCGGGCGAGGCCAGCCTGAATCGCGTCTACCGCGAGATCGAGATGCCGCTGTTGCCGGTGCTCGCCCGCATGGAGCGCACCGGGGTCAAGCTCGACAGCGATCTCTTG
>JACAEC010000067.1 GCA_013389055.1 Hydrogenophilaceae bacterium | reverse complement strand
GTTGCATACCGGCTTGCACTTGCCGCAGCGCAGGCAGTCCTTGATGGAGTCGGCGATGGCCTCGGTCTCGGTTGATTCGAGGATGATCGACTCGGCTTCTAGCAGACTGAACGACGGCGTGTAGGCATTGCGCAGGTCGGCGCCCGCCATCAGCTTGCCGCGGTTGAAATGGCCCCCGGGATCGATCTTCTGCTTGTACTCGGCAAAGCTGGCCAACGTGGCCGCGTCGAGGAATTCAAGCTTGGTCAGGCCGATGCCGTGCTCGCCGGAAATGACCCCGCCGAGATCGGTTGCCAGCGCCATGATGCGCGCCACCGCTGCATTGGCGGCCTGCAGCATGGCGTAGTCGTCGGAGTTGACCGGGATGTTGGTGTGGACGTTGCCGTCGCCGGCGTGCATGTGCAGGGCGACGAAGACCCGGCCCTTGAGCACGCGGCCATGAATCGCTTCGCACTCGGCCAGCACCGGTTCGTATTCGCGGCCGCTGAAGATCTGGCGCAGTTCGTTGCGCACCTCGCGCTTCCAGGAGACGCGCTCCGCCTTCAATTGCAGGCTGCGGAACACGACATCGTCGGCCAGGGTATCGAGCAGGCCCTGCCAGCGCTGGCGCACGCCGGCGATCAGGTCCAGGGCGCGCTGTCGGCGCTCTTCGCTGTGGGCGGGATCGGCCTCGGTCTCTTCGTCCTCGGCCAAGGGCAGCGGGCCGCGCAGGAAGGGCTCCAGGGCATCGAGCAGGGCCAGCTTGTTCTTGATCGACAGCTCGATGTTGATGCGCTCGACGCCGTCGGTGTAGTCGGCCATGCGCTCGAGCGGGATGACCACATCCTCGTTGATTTTGAAGGCGTTGGTGTGGGCGGCGATGGCGGCGGTGCGGGCGCGGTCGAGCCAGAATTTGCGCCGGCTCTCGGCGCTGACCGCGATGAAGCCCTCGCCGCCGCGGGCGTTGGCGAGCTGCACGATGCGGCTGGCCGCCTCGGCCACCGTGGCCGCGTTGTCGCCGACCAGGTCGGCCAGCAGCACCATGTTCGGCCGGCCGGGCCGGTTGGCCTTGGTCGCGTAGCCCACCGCCTTCACGTAGCGGGCGTCCAGGTGTTCCAGGCCGGCCAGCAGCACGCCGCCGGGTTTGCCGTCGAGGTGGCGCTTGATCTCGACGATGGCCGGCACCGCCTCGTGCGCGGTGCCGAAGAATTCCAGGCAGACGGTGCGGGCATGGCCGGGCATGCGGTGGAGGATGAAGGTCGCCTCGGTGATCAGGCCGTCACAGCCTTCCTTCTGGATGCCGGGCAGGCCGCCGAGGAACTTGTCGGTGACGTCCTTGCCCAGGCCCTGCTTGCGGAAACGGCGGCCGGGAATCTCCAACATCTCCGGCGCACCCTTGGGCCGGCCGGCCGAGTCGAAACGGCGCAGCTCGAAGCGTGCGAGTTCGGCGTCGTGGATCTTGCCCAGGTTGTGGTCGAGCCGGGTGACTTCCAGCCAGTCGGCCTGCGGCGTCACCATCTTCCAGGACACCAGGTTGTCCACCGCCGTGCCCCAGAGCACGGCCTTCTTGCCGCCGGCGTTCATCGCCACGTTGCCGCCGATGCAGGAGGCATCGGCCGAAGTGGGGTCGACGGCGAAGACCAGGCCGGCGCGCTCGGCCGCCTCCATCGCCCGGCGGGTGACCACGCCGGCGCCGCAGGTGATCACCGCGGTAGCCTGGCTGTGGCCGGGCAGGACGCGGTATTCCACCGCCGACAGGCGGTCGAACTTCTCGGTGTTGATCACGGCCGAGCGGCGGGACAGCGGCACCGCGCCTCCGGTGTAGCCGGTGCCGCCGCCTCGCGGGATGACGGTGAAGTCGAGCTCGGCCAGTTCGCGCACCAGGGCCGGGATCTCCTCGGCCGTATCCGGCGTCAGCACCACGAAGGGGTATTCCACCCGCCAGTCGGTGGCGTCGGTGACGTGGGAGACGCGGGCGAGGCCGTCGAAGCCGATGTTGTCGCGCCGGGTGTGGCGGGCCAGGCGGCGGGTGAGTTCGCGCCTGAGCTTGGCGGTTTCCTCGAAGCCGGCCTCGAACCCGTCGACCGCGCGATGGGCCAGTTCCATGATGCGGCCGACCTTGGCATTGCCCTGGCGGCGCTTTTCGATCTCGTTCAGCCGGTGGCGCAAGGCGGCGACCAATAAGGCGCGGCGCTTGGGATTGGCCAGCAGGTCGTCTTCCAGATAGGGGTTGCGCGAGACCACCCAGATGTCGCCCAGCACCTCGAACAGCATCCGGGCCGAGCGGCCGGTGCGGCGCTCGCCGCGCAGTTCCTAGATCAGGCTCCAGCCTTCCGCGCCGAGCAGGCGGCGGATGATCTCCCGGTCGGAGAAGGAAGTGTAGTTGTAGGGAATCTCGCGGATGCGTTCGGTCATAAGGTTTGCGCTCGGTATTTAGAGCCTATTTCAGTAGGAAACATGCCCCGCGCCGGTTGCCTGCGGGATGCAGTGCAAGGCGCGGGGGACGAAGTGTAGTCATTCTCCACGAGTCACCCGCAACGCGGCAATGCACCCTGAAGGGCGTAAACGCCCGCAGGCAGCCGGCCCTTCGGGTTGAGGCCAGGATCGGCGTCTGCGGCGTTGCGCCGCTTGCGAAGGGAATGAC
>JACAEC010000023.1 GCA_013389055.1 Hydrogenophilaceae bacterium | reverse complement strand
GCGGCGGCGGTGATGAGCGTGGCGCCAAGCAGGTAGCGCCGGCTGCCCTGGTGCAGCCAGGCCTGGTATTTGAGCCGCTGCCCGTGCCGCTTGACGTGCTCGGCGTGCCGCGCCTCCTCGCCCGGCGCCACCACCTCCCGCACCTCGTGCGCCGGCGTCACCACCACCGGGCACAGCGCGGTCACCGTCTCGTCGTCGAGGCCGCGCCAGTTGATGGGCAGGCCGAAGAAGCCGGCAGCGCCGTAGGTCTCGATGGCCGGATTCGTCTCCTCGAGATGGCGGCGCATGCCCTCCTCGCGGTCGTCCATGCAGAACACCGTCTGCGCCTCGGGCCGCTGGCCCCGGTCCGCGGCGCGGCCATGGTTGGCGGCGAGCGCGGCAAAAACCTGTTCGCGGTAATGCCGCTCGTAGGCGTTGAGCCAGAGGTAACCGGTGCGCTCCTCGTCCAGCGCGGCAACGCAGGCGAGCAGGCGTTCGGCCCCGGTGCGGCCGAGGCGCTCGATCTCGGGCGCGGCCAGGCCCAGGTGCTGGGCCAGCCGGAACAAGGGCCAGGCCGTGCCGCCGGGCGAGGCCGCGGCGTCCTGTTGGGCACCGGGACCCTGGCGCCAGGCCCAGATCAGCTGGGCCGCGTCGCGCCAATCGGCATCGTCCTCTTCGTCGGCGCGCTGGGTGGCCTCGCGCACCAGTTGGTGGCTGAGCTGCTCCAGGTATTCCGGCAGGCGGCTGTGGTAGAGGGCGTCGCGGACCAGGAGTTCGGCCGGATGCCGGCGGAAATACCAGCTCAGCAGCGGCAGGCTGGTCTCGATGCGCCAGTGCTGGCGGCACAGGCGCTGGGCGAACACGCGCTCCAGCACCAGGCGCACCGCCAGGTAGTCGAGCATGTCGACCGGGATGCCGCCGGCCGGGGCGTAGTCCGGCCGCTCGTGGCGCCAGAGGAACATGCCCGACCAGCCCGGCAGTTCCTGGGCGAGTTTTTCCAGATAGCTGGCCCAGCGCGATTCGTCCAGGCCGAGCAGGCGCAATTCCTGGATCAGGGTGTCGAGCGGGTCGTCCGGCAGCCGTTCCAGCTGCTGCTCCCACTCCTGCAGGTCGTTGAACAGCCAGGTCAGGTCCTTCTCGGCGCTGGTGCGCCAGGCGGTGTAGAAACCCAGGCCGCGCGCCGGGTTGTGCCAGGCGGCCAGGCCCTGGTCGAGGTGGGCGGCCAGATGCCGCAGCAGGTAGGGCCGCAGGTCGTTCATCAGGTCGCGCCCGGTCAGGGCCAGGAGCAGGCCGCGCAGGGTCCAGTCGTCGCCGACCCGGGCGAACAGGCGATCGAGCAGTTGCGCCGATTCCCGCTTGAGCGCATGGGCGGTCCACGACGCGTCGGCCTCGGCCGCGATCTCGGCCGGCAGGCTGGCCAGCAGGGCCCGCGTCCGCTCGCCGCCCGGCTCCATCAGCTCTTCCGGATGCAGCACGGCATGTTCGATGCCCAGGACCGACAGGCAGGCCTGCCAGAGTTCGGCAATGGCGCGCGCCTGGCCGGTGTCGCCCGCCGCGGCCAGCAGGCGCTGGCGGCTGACCTCGTCGACGTCGGCCTGGAAGCGCGTCAGCACCCGCTCCTCGTCGATACGCCAGGCCAGCTCGCTCGGGCCGAGCGGGCGCAGGCCGGCGAGCAGGGCGACCAGGTAGACGTCGCGCCGGCTGATCGGGCCGGACGGCGTGGCCAGCAGAACTTCGTCGGCGGCCAGCTCGGGCAGGCTGTCGAAGGCGGCGAGCAGGTCCGCGCGCTCGATCCGGCCCTGGCGGTAATACTCGGCAAAGGCCTCGGCCGGCAGGTAGCCGCGCGCCCCGATCAGGCGGGCCGCCTCGCTCAGTGCCTGGCGGAACGGCAGGTGCTGAAAGCCGTGCAGGGTGTTGTGATGAACGAAATCTTTGATCGGCGCCTGGGCCGGCAGCACATGGGCCAGGTGGTCGACGACATGGCGCAGCTCGGCGCGCATATCCTTGGTGGGCGAGGAGCGGCTGGCGTTCATCGCGGCCTCAGACCAGGAAGAGTTCCGACAGGCGGCCGACCGAACTGCCGACCAGCTCCAGCACCGGCGTCGGATAGATGCCGATCAGCAGGCTGCCGGCGGTGAGCGCGGCGGCCGCGGTGAGCTCGGTCAGGGTCAGGTCGGGCAGGCCCTGCATGCGGGCGGAGACCGGGCCGGTGAACAGGCGGCCGACGGTGCGCAGGCCGTAGGCGGCGCTGACCAGCACCGCGAGGCTCAAGAAGACGATCCAGCCGCCCCAGGCCTGGAAGCCGCCGATCAGGACATGCAGTTCGGCGATGAAGCCGGCGGTGCCGGGCAGGCCGATGGCGGCGACCAGGGCGAGCACGGTGAAGAAGGCGAAGCGCGGCATCACCCGCACCAGGGAGGAATAGTCGGCGATGTCGCGGGTGTGGGTGCGCTCGTAGAGCAGGCCGATCAGGAGGAACAGGGCGCCGGCGACCAGGCCGTGGGCCACCATCTGCATCACCGCGCCGGCGATGCCGGCCGCATTCAGCGAGGCCAAGCCGAGCAGCACCACGCCCATGTGCGACACCGAGGAGTAGGCGATCATCGCCTTGAGGTCGCGCTGGCGCCAGGCCAGGATGCCGCTGTAGACCAGGCTGACCAGGGCCAGCGCCAGTAAGAGGCCTTGCAGCGCCTCGACCGCGGCCGGCAGGATGCTGGCGGCGCGGATCAGGCCGTAGGCACCCATCTTGAGCAGGATGCCGGAGAGCAGGATGGAGACCGGGCTGGGCGCCTCGACATGGGCCAGCGGCAGCCAGCCGTGCAGAGGGAAGATCGGCATCTTGACGCCGAAGCCGATCAGGAAACCGAGGAAGAGCAGGATCTGCATCTGCTCGGGCAGGGTTCGACCGGCCTCGCGGATCAGGGTCATCTCGAACACGCCCTGGCCCGGCACGGCATCGTAGAGCATGAGCAGGGCGACCAGGATGAACACCGAGCCGCCCAGGGTGTAGAGCACGAAATTGAGCGCCGCGCGATGGCGGTTCTGGCCGCCCCAGCGGTCGATCAGGAAGAACAGCGGGATCAGGGTCAGTTCCCAGAACACGTAGAACAGCGACCAGTCGCGCGCCATGAACACCCCGAGCATGCCCGCCTCGAGGATGAGCAGCAGGAAATAGTAGCCTTTGGTCCGTTCCCGGATGCTGGACTAGGCCATCACCGCGACCAGGCTGAGCAGGGTGGCAAGCAGCAGCATGGCGAGCGAGATGCCGTCGATGGCGAGGACGAAGGCGCTGCCCAGGCGGGGGTTCCAGCTGTGCGATTCGTAGAACTGGACGCCGGCGAAGGCCGGGTCGAAGCGGCCGGCCAGCCAGGCGGCATAGCCCAGGGTGGCCGCAGCGGCGACCAGCGCGATGAGCCGGATCAGGCGGCCGGCCGACTGCGGCAGCAAGGCGATCAGCATCGCGCCGACGATCGGAAGGATCAGCAGTAGCTTCAGCATCCCGGCGCCATCACGGTATTTGCCATGCTTCGCTCAAAACTCGTTGGAAAGTTTCTTGTAGCCCGCGACCAGGCGGATGTTGGTCTGCGCCACATCCTCGGAAAAATCGCTCTCGTTCGCGGTCACCTGGGGCACGGTGGCGAGCTCCGAATCGGAATGGATGTTGGTGGTGGACGGCACGTGGAAACCCGGCGGCAGATGGCAGCCCTCGACCACCGAGTTGTGGCGGATCACGCAGCGGTCGCCGACCTCGCAGTTGAACAGCACGCTGTTGAAGCCGATGAAGACGCTGTTGCCCACCACGCAGGGGCCGTGGACGATGGACCGGTGGGCGATCGAGGTATAGCGGCCGATCAACACCCGGGCTCCGCTCTTGGAATGGATGACCACACCGTCCTGGATGTTGGAGTTGGCGCCGATGACGATCGGCTCCATCTCGCCCCGCTCATCCACCTCGTCGGCGCGAATCACGGCATAGGGCCCGATGAAGACGTTCTCCTCGACCACGATCTTGCCGCAGAGGATGGCGGTCGGATCGACGAAGGCGGATTCGTGGATTTGCGGCAGGTCGCCGGAAGGGTTCTTGCGGATCAAGTTTCATCTCCATGCAAAAAATAAAGTGCCAGCAGCGGGAGCGGTCTTCGAGCTGGCCGGATCAAGGCTTGACCACCAGCACCGGGCAATCGGCCTGGCCGATCACCCGCTCGGCAATGCTGCCGACCAGAATCTTCTTCAATCCCGTCCGGCCATGGGTTCCCAATACGATGAGGTCGGCGCCGTCGGCCTCGGCGGTCGCGACGATCACCTCGTCGGTGCGCCCCTCCACCACCCGGCCCTCGGCCTCGACCCCGGCCTCGCGCAGACGCGCAACCTCGGCCACCACCGCCTCATGCGCGAGCCTGCGCCGCTCGGCGCTGTGGCTGGCCACGACCACCGACACCACCGTGACCGGCAGACCGAAAATCCGGGCGACATGGCCGGCAGCCTTGGCCGCAGCCTGGCTGAACGGCGAACCGTCGGTGGCCAGCAGGATGCACCGGCGCCAGAGTTCGCCGGTGCGCGGCACGACCAGCACCGGCGCCCGGCCGTGGCCGATCACCTTCACCGTAGCGTCGCCGACCATAGCCCGGGCCAGGCCGCGCTTGCCGCGCCGGCCCATGACGACCAGGTCGGCCCCGGCCTCGGCGGCGGCATCGACGATTCCGACCGAGGGGTCCTGGGCGTCGTAGACGAGCCGGCTCATCGGCCTGTCGCCGGCCGCTGCGGCGATGGCGTCGAGCGCCTCGTCGGCCAGGGCCCGCGCCTCGTCGGCGAGGTTCGGCAACTGGGTGGCCTGATCCAGGCTGTAGAGCGCGACGCTCAGCCCGATCAGCTGGCAGTGCAGACGGCCGGCCAGCTCGACGCCGACGCGAATGGCGCCGGCGCTGTACTCCGAACCGTCGGTGGCGATGGCCAGGCGGTCGATGCGGCCGCTGTCGACCAGGTGGTTCGCCATGACTTCAGCCCCCGTTCGGGTGCCGCATCAGGCGGCACTGGGCGTTCGGGTCGGCCGCCAGCACCTCGGCGTAGATCGCGTCCAGGGCGAGATCCTCGTTGGCGAAGATGTTCTGCTGGCCGAGGTAGTCGAACAGGCCCGAATGGCGCAAGACGTCGAGCACCTGCCGCTTCAAGCCGCTGAAACAGACGCGAATGCCGCTGGCACGCAGCCGCTCCACCATCTGGTGGATCGCCTCCTCGCCCGAGGCGTCGAGCTGGTTGATGCCGTCGCCGACGATCAGCAGGTGCCTGGCCTTCGGCGCGTTGGCGACCGCCTCCAGGACGACGTCTTCGAAATAGGGCACGTTGGCAAAGTAGAGCGAGCCGTCGTAGCGGATGGCGATGATGTAGTCGCTGGTCGGCAGGTTGTTGACCTTGGCGTCGCGCAGGGTGCCGTCGTGGTAGCTACCGAGGATGGCCACGCGCGGCCGCATGGTGCGGTAGAGATAGAGGATGATGGCCAGGCCGGCGCCGAGCATGATGCCGTTGTCCAGGTGGGGGGCGAAGGCCAGGGTGGCGACGAAGGTGACGATGGCGGCGATGCCGTCGTGCTTGTGGGTCTGCCAGGCGTGCTTGATCGCCTTGAAGTTGATCAGGCCGATCACCGCCATCATGATCACCGCGGCCAGCACCGCCTGCGGCAGATGGTAGAGCAAGGGGGTGAGGAAGAGCAGGGTGAGCAGCACGACCAGGCCTGTGACGACCGAAGACATCCCGGTCCTCGCCCCTGCATCCAGGTTGACCGCGGAACGGGAGAAGGAGCCGCTGGTCGGATAGGCCTGGCTGAAGCTGCCGACGATGTTGGCGATGCCCTGGCCGATGAGTTCCTGGTTTGGATCCACCCGCTCCTTGGTCTTGGCGGACATGGCCTTGGCGATGGAGATCGCCTCCATGAAACCGACCAGGGAGATCACCAGGGCCGTGGATACCAGGTTGACGATCATGTCCCAGCTCAGGCTGGGCAACTCCAGCCTCGGCAGGCCTTCGGGAATGGCGCCGACCACCTCGCCGCCGCCGACCAGCGCGATCTGGCCGTGACTGATCTTCTTGATGCGCCAGCGGTAGCCGTCGGATTTTTCCCCTTGGGGCACATGGCCGGTGAGGTAGAGCTTGGCCGGCCGATCGGCCGAGGCCGGCACCATCTCGAAAATGAATTTGCGGAGGGAGCGGGCGCGCTTGCGGTTCTCCGCTTCGGCATCCTTCAACTCGAGCTTGAGCAACTCGATCTCGTACTTGAGTGCCGCGATGCGTTGTCCATTGCCATCCGCTTCCTTCTCCAGCTTGGTCATTTCCTGGGACTTGGCGCTGATCGTCTTGTTGAACCCGTCGATCCGGGCCTCGGTCTGGGAAAACTCGCTGGCCAGCAACTTGACCTCGGGATCGACGATGGCCTCGACCCTGCCCGTGCTGTTGTGCTCGAAGTTGATCGCCCAACTGACCAGGGTCGTCAGCACCACGGCGATCAGGACGCCGGGCAGTTTTGGCGCGTAGCGCTTCAAGCCCCACATGATGGCGAAGGCGGCCACGCCCATAAGCAGGGTGGGAATGTGGGTCTCGCCCACCTGCTGCAGCACGCCCCAGATGTCCTGGATGAAATGCTCGCTGCGGCCCATGGACACCCCGAACAGCTTGTTCAGCTGCGACAGGCCGATGATGATGGCGGCGGCGTTGGTGAAGCCGACGATGACCGGGTGCGAGAGGAAATTGACCACCACCCCGAGTTTGAAGACGCCCAACGCCAACTGGATGAAGCCGACCACGAAGGCCATGAGGATGGCCAGCGCGATGAACTGCTCGGAGCCGGTTGCCGCGAACGGCGCCAGGCCGGACGCCGTCAACAGGGAGACCACGGCAACGGGGCCGGTGGCGAGTTGGGACGAAGATCCCCACATGGCTGCGACCATGCCCGGCAGGAAGGCGGCATAAAGGCCGTAATAGGCCGGCAGGCCGGCCAACTGGGCATAGGCCATCGACTGCGGGATCAGTACCAGGGCGACCGTAATGCCGGCGACGAGATCGACTTTGATGGATCCGCCGCTGAGGGGGAACCAGCGCAGGAAAGGCAGGAAGCGGGCAAATGCGTTCATGTTTTTTCCCGAAAAAACAGCCCCGGGACAGGGGCTGCTTAACATTACCGTGCCCCAACCATCTAGGCAGGCAAATTGTACCACCCTATCCGAAATGCGCGCACGCCCTGGCGGCGCAGCCATGCTCACTCCAAGCGGCTTGGCCCTGACGCGGGCGAGCGGTTATCATTGCGCACTCATCCTGAAAGTCACGCAGCCAACGGACCGAGCGGCGGCCCTTCTGGTCAGGGCGTCCTGATCAGGCCCGACACGCAAGCGCCCGCCACCTGAACCATGGCCGCTGGGTGAACAAACCCCATTCCTGAACCTCGGTGCAGCACTCTATGTCGAACTCGATCTCCCACACCGCCCTGCTCCGCCGCCCCATCCCCAACTGGCTGCGCCCCTTTGTGCCTTTCTTGCAGTGGCTGCCCATGGTCAACCGCGCCACCCTGCGCGACGACGCGATGGCCGGCTTCACCGGCGCCCTGATCGTGCTGCCGCAAGGCGTGGCCTTCGCCACCATCGCCGGCCTGCCGCCGCAATACGGCCTCTACGCGGCGATGGTGCCGGCGATCATCGGCGCGATGTTCGGCTCCAGCTGGCACCTGGTGTCGGGGCCAACCACCGCCATCTCCATCGCCCTGTTCGCCTCCCTGCACCTGATCGCCGAACCGGGCAGCCCGGACTACATCCGCCTGGCGCTGACGCTGACCTTCCTCACCGGCCTCTACCAGCTGATCTTCGGCCTGGCGCGCATGGGCACCCTGGTCAACTTCATCTCCCACACCGTGGTGATCGGCTTCACCGCCGGCGCGGCCATCCTCATC
>JACAEC010000058.1 GCA_013389055.1 Hydrogenophilaceae bacterium | reverse complement strand
GCCTTCGCGCGCGAGCTTGGCGAGCACGGGGATGTTGATGTCCTTGTGTTTCTACACCGTCTCCAGGTCGCCCAACTCCAGCTTGGGCATGCCGCAGCAGGCCTCCTTCTCGACCACGACGGCAGGAATCTCATTGTGTTCGAGCAGCTTGACCAGGTCGTGGCCGATGCCGGGCTCGTTGTAGTTCACATAACAGGTCGAGTAGATCGCCACCTTGCCTGGCGTGCGCTCGCCCGGCTTGACCGGAAAGTCGTTGCGCGGCTTCGCGCTGGAACGGAAGGTGCGGCCGGCGTATTCAGGCATCTTGCGCTCCTTGTGGATCTCCAGCACGCCGTCCATCACCGAGCGGGCGGCGCCGTTGTTGATGGCGAAGTTGGTGACCTGGGTGACCACCGGGATCGAGGCCAGCTTGCCCAGGGCATCGGTGCTGGACAGCAGCTTGTCGCGGAACTTGACCTCGCCCTTTTTGAACTTGACCGCCTTGGCCCGCAGCATCAGGTGCGGGAAGTCCAGGTTCCATTCGTGCGGCGGCACATAGGGACACTTGGTCATGAAACAGAGGTCGCACAGATAGCACTGGTCGACGACCTTCCAGTAATCCTCTTTCTTGATGCCGTCGACTTCCATGGTCGGCGACTCGTCGACCAGATCGAACAGGGTGGGAAAGGAGGTGCATAGGCTCACGCAACGGCGGCAGCCGTGGCAGATGTCATAGACCCGCTCCAGTTCGTGGAACAGATCCGCCTCGTCGTAGAACTTGGGGTTTTGCCAATCGAGTGCGTGACGGGTCGGGGCTTCCAGGCTGCCTTCGCGTTGGGCCATGCTGCAACTCCTCAGAATTCTTGGGTTAAAAGCCAACCGGCGGGCCGCTTGCGCAGCCCGCCGGTACAGCGATTACTGACCGAGGGTATCCAGGGCCTTCTGGAAACGGTTGGCGTGGGAACGCTCAGCCTTCGCCAGAGTCTCGAACCAGTCGGCAATCTCGTCGAAGCCTTCGCTGCGGGCATCCTTGGCCATGCCCGGGTACATGTCGGTGTACTCGTGGGTCTCGCCGGCGATGGAGGCCTTCAGGTTGTCGGAGGTGCCGCCGATGGGCAGGCCGGTTGCCGGGTCGCCACAGGCCTCAAGATACTCGAGGTGGCCGTGGGCATGGCCGGTCTCGCCTTCGGCGGTGGAGCGGAATACGGCGGCGACATCGTTGTAGCCCTCGACGTCGGCCTTGGCTGCGAAATACAGATAACGACGGTTGGCCTGGGACTCACCGGCAAAGGCGGCCTTCAGGTGGTCTTCGGTCTTGGAACCTTTCAGTTGCATGGTCTAGCTCCTTTAACATGGTCGCCCGACTGACTCCCCGAGCCGGGCTACGGGTGGGTTTAGATTAAATCTAAATCCTAAATGCAGTTTATTTTTTGGACCCTACCCTGTCAATGCTTTTTACCACGACGGGGTGAAGGTTTTGTTATAAACCCGAATCACTCGATGGCCAAGCCATCGGCTTGGTCTTGTTTCAAATCGGCTCGATCAAATGGGCCATCAAGATTTGGCTGCCCAGAAGATAGACCCGGCCCGGCAGCCGCTCGTCACCGGTTGCGGCATATTCGAAGGCGAATTCCCGATACAGGCGAGCCTGTTGCCGATCGTCACGACGCAGGCGCAGGCGACGCAGGGCGACCGTTTCATCGAGCAGCTGGACGCCGGCCCGGGCACAAACCGCTCGGGCTGCGGTGATGGCCAGTTCCCGTTTTTGCAGCCCGTCCCACCAGAGCCAGCCGACGGCACAGAGCACACCGACGGCCAGCCACTCGCCGCTCATTCTGGACTGGCTTCGCCCTCGATGCGCGCCGGCGGCAGCAGCAGGGCACACACTTCAGCCCGGCGGCCGCGCGGACGCACCGCAGCAGGTGTGCGTGTCGGGACCGGCGGGGCAGTCCTGCTTGGAATCTCTGGCGGAACCAGTGTTGGCAAAGGCGCCGGCGGCAGGGGCCGGTTGATGAACTTCTCGATGGCGGCCAGCAGTTTTTCCTCATCGGGCGCCACCAGCGACAGCGCCATGCCCTCGGCCCCGGCCCGGCCGGTGCGGCCGATGCGGTGCACATAGTCTTCCGGTGAATAGGGCAATTCGAAATTGATGACATAGGGTAGCTCGGCGATATCAATACCCCGTGCGGCGATATCGGTTGCTACCAACAACTGGATCTTGCCCTGCTTGAAGCTTTCGAGAGCCAGCAATCGCTCACTCTGCGCCTTGTCGCCATGGATCACCGCCACATTCAAGCCGCGACGCTGCAACTGACGGCCCAGGCGGTCGGCGGTCAATTTGGTCCGGGTGAAGACAAGGGCCTGACTGATTTCACGGGCCGTGACCACCCGCACCAAGGCATCGATCTTGTCCTCTTCCCGCGCCTTGTGCACCACCTGCTCGACCGTCTCTGCGGCGGTATTGCGGCGGGCCACTTCGACTTTGAGCGGGTCGCGCAGGAAGCTCTGCGCCAGGCGGGTGATGTTGTCGTCGAAGGTGGCGGAAAACAGCAGTGTCTGCCGATTCTGCGGCAGCAGGTTGAGGATGCGCTTCAAGTCGGGCAGGAAGCCCATATCCAGCATCCGGTCGGCCTCGTCCAGCACCAGATACTCGACCTGGGCCAGGCTCAGGGTACGGCTGCCGGCATGGTCCAGCAGGCGACCCGGCGTCGCCACCAGCACCTCGACCCCGGCCCTTAGTTGCTGGGTCTGACTCTCGAGGCCGACGCCGCCGTAGACCACGGTGCTGCGCAAAGGGATGTTTTTGCCGTAGGCGACGACGCTCTCGTAGACCTGGATGGCCAGTTCGCGCGTCGGCGCCAAGACCAGGGCGCGCACCGGATGCCGCGCCGGCGAGGTGCTGGTATTGGCGAACGGCTGCATCTTCTGCAACAAGGGCAAGGCGAAGGCCGCGGTCTTGCCGGTGCCGGTCTGCGCCTGCGCCAGCAGGTCGCGTCCGGCGAGCACCAGCGGGATGGCCTGCTTCTGGATCGGCGTCGGGGTTTGATAACCCAAGTCGTCGAGCGCGCGAACGATCTCCGGGCTCAGGTTCAATTCGGCAAAACTGCTGGCGGCCTCCAAGGCCGACGACTCACTCATCTCTATCCAATATGACTTCGTTCATACAATCTGGCGCCAATCGCTGCCCAGTTCCTGATCGGCCACGCCGATCCAGCCTACTTCACAACCCAAGGCGCCAGCCAGGGCGCGTTGAGCCAATTCCGGTCGGTTGTTTTCTTCACTCAAGTGCGCCGCCACGACATGCTGCAAACGGTCGGACGCGACTTTGGCCAGCAACTGCCGCGCCATGCCGTTATCCAGATGCCCATAGCGGCTCAGGATGCGGGCCTTCAGGGCCGGCGGGTAGCTGCCTTGGCGCAACAAATCGAGATCATGATTGCACTCGATGGCCAAGGCATCACAGCCGCTGAACATCGCTTCCATATGCGGCGTCACGTGGCCGGCATCGGTCAGGATGCCCAATCGGCGCTGGCCGTCGGACAGCACGAACTGGACGGGTTCGCGCGCATCGTGCGGCACGGCAACTGGCGTGATTTCCAAGGCGCCCACCGCAAAGGCGCCATGGGAATCGATCGCACGGACGCACTGGGGCGCGCCGCCCATGGCCTCGAGCATGCCATGGGCACCATGGGTCAACCAGACCTCGCACCGGTAACGCGCCGAGAATCCGGCCACGCCGCGGGCATGATCGGCATGCTCGTGGGTCAGCAGAACCGCGCTGACGGTATCGGCTTCGATACCGAGGCGCTCGAGTCGCTTGGTCGTTTCCCGGGTGCTGAAGCCACAGTCTACCAACACCCGCGTCCCACCCGCCTCGACCAGCCAGGCATTCCCCCGGCTGCCGCTACCGAGACAGGCGAAACGCATCCTGCGGGACGCTCTTAACCTACTTCAACTGCTCGTACAGCAAATTGATGATGCGCTGGCCGGTCTCGGTCTTCAGCGGCTTGCCGCCCTCTTCCTGGACCGCCACTTGGGTCGCATCGCCCTTTTCGACTACCTGCACCCGATAGCGCTGGCTCAAGGCCTTGCTGTCATCGCTGCTCCAGAAGGCCAGCTTGGACAGGAAACCCTTTTCCTTGCTGCCGGCATCGGGATCGGCGTAACGGACGTAGTAAATGCCGGCCGCGCGATCGCGATCCTCGACGGCGAAGCCGATGCGATCCAGAGCCAGACCGACACGGCGCCAAGCGCGATCGAAGCCCTCCGGGATGCTCAGCATGGCGGCGCCATCCGGACCTTGGATCTTGCTGGCGCGCGGCTCCGCTGCCTTGTCGGCCAGCAGGCTCTTGGCGCGCACCTCCTCGACGCCGAAGCGAACCATCAGCCGGCGCAGCATCTCGGCCTCGAGTTCGGGATCGGCCGGCCGCGGCTGCCAGACGGTGCGGCCGGTGCCCTGGTCGCCGCCGCCCACGGTGCCCTCGAATACTTCATACATGCCGCGATGGCTGATGTAGATCTCGGTCGACTTGCCGTCCGCCGAGGTTTCCAAACGGGTGCGGAACTTGTCGCGCTCGGCGGTGGAATAGACCGAATCGATCACCTTGCCCAGGAAATTGCGAATGGCATCCTGCGGGATCTTGGCCCGATTTTCCGCCCAATCGGTCTCCATCACCCCGGCATCCGGCGACTCCAGATTGATCAGGAAGCCCATCTCCTGCCAGAAATCCTTGACCACGGGCCAGACCTCCTGGGGCGGCAGCTGCACCACCAGCCAACGTTGGCTGCCGGAACGGTTGATGCTGACCTTGTCGATCGTCGGCAGCACTTGGCTGCCGCTGGCGGCCTTCTGGCCACCGCGCTCCGCGCTGTAGGCCGAATAGGTCGCGCTCCCTTTCGGGTTGTTGATGTCGGGCACCGCGAAGCGCTTGTCGCTGCTCGGCAGGATCAAATCGGGCGGCACCTCCAGGGACGGCAGGGTGCCGGCCGATTTGTAATCGATCTTCTTCGATTCGACGAAGGAGCAACCGCCGAGAACCAGGGCTGCAGCAAGTACGGCGAGGGCAGTTGTGCGCATAGCTATATCCTTAAAGGGCATTCGCCTCGCGCAAGGCGACGCGGAGGGTTTCATGGTGCATGGCCGAGAGTTCGGTGAGCGGCAGGCGAATGCCGGGCTCGATCCGGCCCATTTCCGCCAGGGCCCATTTGACTGGGATCGGATTGGCCTCGACGAACAGCTTTTGATGCAGGCCGAGCAGCTTGGCATTGATCTCGCGGGCACGGACCAGTTCGCCGGCGAACGCGGCGACGCACATCTCGTGCATCAGCTTGGGTGCCACATTGGAGGTGACCGAGATCACCCCATGGCCGCCGAGCAACATCAGGGCCAAACCGCTGGCATCGTCGCCGCTGTAGATGGCAAAGCTCGCCGGCGCCCGCTTGATCAGGTCGCTGCCGCGCTCGATATTGCCGGTCGCATCCTTGATGCCGACGATGCCCGGCACTTGTGCCAGCTTGAGCGCGATGTCGTTGCCGATATCGGAGACGGTGCGGCCCGGCACGTTGTAGAGGATCATCGGCAGATCCACCGCCTCGGCGATCGCCTTGAAGTGCCGATACAGCCCCTCTTGGGTCGGCTTGTTGTAGTAGGGCGCGACAGACAGGCCGGCCGCGGCGCCGGCTTCCTTGGCACAGCGGGTCAGTTCGATGGCCTCGGTGGTCGAGTTGGCGCCGGTCCCGGCGATCACCGGGATGCGGCCGGCCGCATGCGCCACCGCCGTGCGGATCAGCAGGCAGTGTTCTTCCTGGCTCACGGTAGGCGACTCGCCGGTGGTGCCGACGATCACCAGGCCATCGGTGCCCTGTTCGACGTGCCAGTCGATCAGTCGCTTGAGGCCATCGAGATCGAGGGCGCCGTTCGGGCGCATGGGGGTGACGAGCGCAACAAGACTGCCGGTAAACATGTCCATCAGGTCCGAAAAATTAGGGAATTGTACTCAAAAGCGGGGGCTTAGAGTCTATTAAGTAAGCGCCATGGCCCGCACAGCCTGCCGAGGCCCTAGGGCTTGCTGGCACACAGCCGTTGCAGACGACGGGGCGGCTCCGCTTCGGTGACATCCTCATAGGCAAGCACTTGTAGCCGACCCCGCGCCAACTCCAGGAGTTCCCCGGGCAACAGCAGGTAGGCGGGGTTGCGTGGCCGCCCATAGCGTTCCTGGCCCAAGGCAAAGGTTTCATAGATCAACACCCCGCCCGGGACCAGCGCTTCAATCAGATGAGGGAACAGGGGTCGGTGCAGGTAGTTCGTCACCACCAGGCCCTGGTAACTGCCGGGCTCGAACGGCCATTCGCCCCGCTCCAGATCATGTTCCAGCCATCGGATGCCATCGGTGCCATGGACAGCCTCACTCAACTTGAGATCGATGTCGACCGCATCCACACGATAGCCCTGTCCGGCCAAAAGAACCGCATGTCGGCCGGCACCGCAGGCCAGATCGAGCACGCGGCCGCCGGCCGGGATCATGGCCGCCCAGCGCCGCAGCCAACTTGAGGGCGCCGAGCCGGCGGCCATCATGGCGCCAATCCCTTGGCCGTCGTTCCCATGACCCCGATGGCCTCCTGCCAAACCCGATCGATCAGCGGCGGAAAGTAGCCGATGGCCGTATACAAAATGAAGAAACCGGCCGCCAAGGTCAACGGGAAGCCCACCGCAAAGATGTTCAGTTGTGGCGCCGCCCGCGTCATCATGCCGATCGCCAAGTTGGTGGCCAGCAAGGTGGCGCTGACCGGCAGGGCGATCTGCAGGCCGGTCGAGAAGATACTGCCGGCCCATTCCACCACCGTGTAGAGCCCCCGCGAGGACAGCGGCTCCACCGCCACCGGCACCTGCCGGAAGCTCTCGACCAGGGCGCCGATCACCAAATGGTGGCCGTTGCTGGCAAACAGCATCAGGGCGGTGAGCAAGACCATGAACTGGGACAACACCGGTGTCTGGGCGCCGTGAATCGGATCGAACAGGGTGGCGAAGGAGAGGCCCATTTGCAGGCCCATGAACTGGCCGGAAAACTCGATGGCGGCAAAGACCAGGCGCAGGACGAAACCCAAGCTCAGCCCGATCAGCACCTGCTGGCTCAAGAGCAAAAAGCCCTCGCCCGAGACCAGCGGCACGCGGGGCATCTCGGGCAAGAGCGGGGCCACTACGACAGTCAGGACGAAAGCAAAGGCGACGCGCACCGTCACCGGCGCCGAGCGGTTGCCCAAAAGGGGGTCCACCGACAGCCAGGCCATGACACGGACGAAAGGCCAGAAAAACAGTGCCAGCCAGGTATACAACTGGTCTGACGTGACGCTGATCATCCGCCGATAATGCCCGGGATGTTATTGAGCAGGCGCTGGGTGTAATCGACCAGCAACTGGATGGTCCAGGGTCCGGTGATGACCAGGACGACGAACATCACCACCAGCTTGGGGATGAAGGTGAGGGTCATCTCGTTGATCTGGGTGGCGGCCTGGAAGATGCTGATCAAGAGGCCGGTCGCCAAGGAGGCGATCAGCAGCGGCGCGGCCGCGAGCATGGCCACTTCCAGGGCTTGGCGCATCAGGGCGACGACGGTATCCGGAGTCATATCGCGAAGGTCTGCACCAAGGAAGCGATCAACAGGCTCCAGCCATCGGCCAGCACGAACAGCATCAACTTGAAGGGCAAGGAGACCAGGACCGGCGACAACATCACCATACCCATGGACATCAGCACGCTGGCCACCACCATGTCGATGATCAGGAAGGGGATGAACACGATGAAGCCGATCTGGAAGGCCGTCTTCAATTCACTGATGACATAGGCCGGCACCAGGATCTTCATCGGGGTCTCTTCCGGCCCCTGCAAGGGGGGATGATTCGAGAGCCTGACGAACAGCGCCAGGTCTTCCTGCCGGGTCTGCTTGAGCATGAAGGCCTTGAGCGGCTGGGCGCCGCGATCGACCGCCTCGACGAAGTTGATCTGGTTTTGCGAATAGGGTTGCCAAGCCTGCTCGTAGATCTTGTCGAACACCGGCGCCATGATGAAAAAGGTCAGAAACAGCGCCAGGCCGACCAGGACCTGGTTGGGTGGCGCCTGCATCGTACCGATGGCCTGCCGCAGCAGGGCCAGCACGATCACGATGCGGGTGAAGGCGGTCATCATCAGCAGGGCCGCCGGCAGGAAGGTCAGGGCGGTGAGGAGGAGCAGGGCCTCCAGACTGAAGCTGTAGTTGGTGCTGCCGCCGGGGCCGGGGGTGCTGGTGAAGGCCGGGATGGCGGGCGCGGCCCACACCGCGGCAGGCATCAACAGCAGGGCCAGCCACCACCAACGCATGATCAGTTTTTGCGACGGGTCAGAATTTCGCCCAACTTGCCGGCGAAATTCGGCATGGGCGAGCCAATCGGGCTGGCCGCATAGCCCTCGGGCTTGGCCAAGGTGTGCAAGGTATTCACCTGCCCCGGGGCGACGCCGAGCAGGAGCCAGGTCTCACCGACTTCGACCACCACCACCTTTTCGCGCGGGCCGAGCATGACCCCGCCGACCACCTTGACCACGCCCTGGGCGCCGGTCTGTGCCGGCGCATAGCGACGCAATAGCCAAAGAAAGGCATAGAGGATGCCGAGCACGACCACCAAGGCCAAGAAGGTCTGAAACAAGGCGCCCGTGGTCGATGTCTGCACGGCGGCCGAATCGGCAGCGATTGCGGGATAGGCCGCAAAGAGGGGTAATAGGCCGAGCTGGCCCAGGAGACGCGGCATGGTTATCGGTTCAGGCGACGCAGGCGTTCGGCCGGACTGATGATATCGGTCAGGCGGATGCCGAACTTGTCGTTGACCACCACCACTTCGCCCTGCGCGATCAGGGTGCCGTTGACCAGCACGTCCATCGGTTCGCCGGCCAGGCCGTCCAATTCGACCACCGAGCCCTGAGCCAATTGCAGGAGATTGCGGATAGCCAGCTTGGTCCGTCCCAATTCGACGTTGAGCGAGACCGGGATATCCAGGATCAGATCGAGATTGTTGGCCGCCGCCGGCTGGGTCGCATCCGCAGTCAGCGGCTGGAACACTTGAGCCTTCTGGGCAGCGGGCGGTGCTGCCGCATCGACTGTGGCCTGTTCGGCCATGGCCGCCGCCCAGTCATCGCTGCCGGAGCCCGCCGCCGCCTGATCGGTAGTCTCCTGCTCGGCCAAAGCGGCCGCCCAGTCGTCTGCGGATATATCCTTTTCGGCCTCTTCGCTCATCGCTTGCCTCCGGCTAGGGATACGCGCTCATATCCTTCCAGCACCCGACCCACCTTGAGGGCATATTGCCCGTTCTTCTGACCGTATTGGCATTCGAACAGGGGCACCCCATCGACGGCAGCCACTACCGCATCCGGCAAATCCAGGGAGATCACGTCGCCCACTTTCAGATCCAAAATCTGGCCCAGGGTCACCGAGGTCTGTCCGAGATTCGCCACCAATTCGACCTGCGCATCCTGCACCTGCAAGGAAAGTTGGGAGACCCAACGCTCATCCGCCTCAGCGCGGTCGGCTTGCATGGTGCTGGTCAGCAGATCGCGAATAGGCTCAATCATACTGTATGGCATGCAGACGTGGAAATCGCCGCCGCCTGCGCCCAACTCGATATTGAAGGTACAGACCACCACCACCTCGGTCGGCGTCGCGATATTGGCGAACTGGGTATTCATCTCCGAGCGGACATATTCGAACTTGATGGGATAGATCGGCTCCCATGCCTTTCGGTATTCCTCGAAGGTCACTTCCAGCATTTTCTTGATGATGCGCTGCTCGGCCAGGGTGAAGTCGCGACCCTCGACCCGCATGTGAAAACGGCCATCGCCGCCGAACATATTGTCGATCACCAGGAACACCAGATTGGGATCGAATACCAGCAGGGCCGTGCCGCGCAGCGGCGACATGTGAATCAGGTTGAGGTTGGTGGGCACCACCAGGTTGCGGACGAATTCGCTGTACTTGATGACCGTCACCGGCGAGACCGAGATCTCCGCGGTGCGTCGGATCAGATTGAACAGACCGATGCGGAAATTGCGGGCAAAGCGCTCGTTGATGATCTCGAGTGTGGGCATGCGCCCACGGACGATCCGCTCCTGACGACCGATGTCGTAACTGCGAATACCTTCCCCTGCCTCTTCCGCGGCCGACTCTTCCGGTTCGCCGGTAACGCCGCGGAGAAGTGCATCGACTTCTTCCTGGGAAAGGATATCGTCTGCCACGCCCCTCTCACTGAATAATGAACGAGTTGAACAGCACGCCCTTCACACCCTTGCCGCGCTCCTTGATGCGGAGCACTTCATTGACCTGAGCCTGAATCTCGCTTGCCAGCTTATCCTTGCCTTCCTGGCCAGCCAACTCCTCGGAGGTCTTGCTGGACAGCAGCCGCAACAACACGTCGCGCACCTCGGGCATATAGAGCTTCACCTTTTCCTGAGATTCAGGGTCGGACACCTTCAGTGCCACCTCGACTTGGAGGTAATGTTCCCGGTCAGCCAGATTGACAGTGAAGGTCTCGAGTTTTTCGTAAATCGGCGGATGTTCCTCTTCTTTGACCACCTTTTCGGCGGATTTGTTGCCATCCTCCGCCGGCGTCATCAATAGCCAGACAGCCACGCCACCGCCGGCCAGGACCACCAGGGCCGCAATGCCGATGAGCATGAACAGCAATTTTTTCTTTTTGCCGGGCGCCGGACCTTGCTCGAGCGCCTCGTCCTGCAACTGATCGTCGTCTTTTCCCTTAGCCATGCAACCCCCACTCACTAATCCGACGCAGCGCCTGCGAGAAATAATTCACAAAAACAGTGCTTTTCTCGCGCAAGCTTAAGTTCTTTATTACGACAGGGCAAGGTGAAACGCAAGCCCAAGCACCCGCCAGATCAAGGATTTGCTTGGCCGCAACAGAAATCGAGAGGTCAAACGTAGAGATCGACAAGGCCGCGACCTGCCGTGGCTCGCGCAATCCCCTCGCTCGCTGACAAGCCGCCATCCTGCGCGTGATCTTCGCCACCCCTGCCGGCAGATTGCCCGGCATGCTCGGCATTAGCGCGCGAGTCGCGGAAGGATTCCGGACTGACCGAGGCCTGCCCCAAGGACAAGCCGGCCTCGGCCATCATGTCGCGCAGGCGGGGGATTGCCGCTTCAATGGCCTCCCGCACCCCCTGATGCGGCGAGAAGAACTGCGCACCCGCTTCGGTGCCGGTCATGGTCAAACGCACCTCGACCGCTCCCAACTGGGGCGGGTTCAAGACCAACTGGGCCGATTGCGACTCGCGGCCGGCCAGCCAAATCACCTTCTGACTGAAGTCGGCCGCCCAATTCGCCGTCTGCAGCGGCGTACGCACGGTCAGCGACGCCTGAGACAAGCCATCCGGGGCGCCTTTCTGCTGGACCACCCCCGCCAACGCCAGTTCGTCACTTCGCGCCACAGCCTGGCCCGTCGTGGCCAGCGCCTCAGTGCCCACCTGGACATTCACGGCCTTCAGCGGGGTCTCCACCGCCTTCAGATCGACCACCTCGTCCGACAGCGCCACGGCCCCGGCCTTCAAGAGATCTCGCGCCCCCGCGTCAGCCACCTCGGATTTCTCCGCAGGCTGACCGCCATCGCCGGCCAGCTCCACGAGCTCCGAGCCCGCCGCGGCCTTGCGCCCCTGCCCCGCCACTGCCGGCAGCGGCAATTCCTTGCCGTCGGCGGCAACATCTGCCGTCTCGGCCTGCACCTGATGAGACAGACCACCTTGCCCGGCAACCAGTTGCGCAGCCAACGCACCCATCAGGGCGGGGTCGGTCGGCATGCCTGCCTGACCGCCCATGAAGGCCGCCAGCAAGGCGGCGTCCAGCCCATTTCCCGCTTCGCCTGCGGCGGGAATCCCCGCCTTATCCGCCAGCAACAGACCGGAGATGCCAAAGAGATGGGATTTGCCGGCGAAGGCCGCCAGGGAGACGCCCTGCGCCCCCTTCGCGTCCGCTTGCTGCAATGCCGCGACGCGCCCAGAGAGAACGCCGGCGAAGACATCCGCTCCGCCGGATGCGGGCCTGCCGCTGCCCCCTTGAACGGCGCCTTGTCCGGGTAGTGCTGCGAGTGCCACTGGGGGGCCCGCTTGGATTTCCGCCATGATCGACTCATACAATGGTGACGGCAGAATAAGAGCAAGACCTATGCCAGCTTGTCGTCATCCCCTTCGTCGCCCGATCCCCGTACCTGCCTGCCGGCCCGTTCGTCGGTCAGCTTTTGTTCGCGTTTTTCGATGCGGCGGTTTTCCTGGGCCTGATGCCGGGCCGCCAGGGTCTCGTAGGCCTTGACCTTCTGACGCAGCTCCAACCACTGCTTGTGCGCCGCCTCCCAATGCTGCCGAGCCAGATGGACTTCCTGATCCTGATGCTGGATGGCCCCTTGCACCTTAGCCAGAAAGCCCTGGTAATCGCGCAATTGCTGGATGCCCATGCCGGCAACCGTCGCCTGCTTCAACCGTTGCTGATACTCGCCCTGGAATTGATGCAGTTGCTCCAACTGCCTCTGGGCCTCGTCCTGCTTGCGCTTGAGCATCCGCAGCAAGCGTTCCGCCGCCTCCATCCGGTGCTGCGAATGCTTCAGGAGGGGTTGCAGCGTAAACCGCGCCATGCTCAGTGGATTTCTTCGGTCTCCGCCAGCCGCCGGGCCTCTTCCTCCAGCATCACCTGAATGCCGTCGCGAATGGGGAAGGCCAGACGATCGGCCTTGCAGACCAACTCCTGGGCCTCCTTCAGGTAGACCAGCGGCCCCTTGCACAGGGGGCAAACCAGGATATCAAGCAGTTTGGCGTCCATGGGATGATCCTATCTTTTCGAGAATGATGTGTTTTAGTCCGGCCTCGACCTCGGCGTCAATCCTGAGTGCCCAGGCATCGGCCGGTTGGAACGTCGAACATTTGACTGCGTCCTTCTCGGTCATGAGCAGGGTGGCCGACGGCAGGTCTTCTGGCCGGTAGCGGTAATGATCGGGCAGCGCATGCGTCTCGGCACGGATGCCCAAGGCCGCCAGCGCCTGGAAGAAGCGATTGGGATTGCCGATGCCGGCGAACGCTTGCACCGCGCGGCCGGCAAAAAAGTCGGCCTCGACGGTGCGATCGGGCTGACCCAATTTCCAGAACCGGCGGCCGACCAAGGCCATGGCAAATTGCGGCGGCCGAATGTCCGGCAGAGGCCGGCCGCCATTGACGATCACGGCATCCACCGAGTCCAGGCGCGATTGCGGCTCGCGCAAGGGACCGGCCGGCAGCAACCAACCGTTGCCGAAGCCGCGTTCGCCATCGACCACTATCAATTCGACATCCCGGGCCAGGGCATAGTGCTGCAGGCCGTCGTCGGCCAGGATGACATCGACCTCGGGATGGAAGGCCAGCAATTGCCGGGCCGCATCAGCCCGGCGCCGCCCGATCCAGACCGGACAGCCGGTCCGCTGCGCCAATAAAACCGGCTCGTCGCCGACATCGCGCGGATCGCTGTCCGGCGTGGCCGGGGCAACCCCCTTGCGCTGCCCGCCATAACCCCGACCGACAATGCCCGGCCGCCAACCTGCCTGGCGCAATTGCTCGACCAGCCAGATCGTCAGCGGCGTCTTGCCGGTGCCCCCGACCGCGATGTTGCCGATCACCACCACCGGCACCGGCAGGCGTTCCGCCCGCAACCAGCCGGCCCGATAGGCCAGCCGGCGCAGCCAGACTGCGAGGAAGAAAAGCAGGGAAACCGGCGCCAGCAGGTAACGCCAAGGACAAGGCCGATACCAGCAGCGGACCAGCCGCTCCACCGCTATTCGTTCGCCGAGGTTTGGGTGACAAAGGTCACCCGGCCATAGCCTGCCCGTCGGGCGGCGTCCATGACATGGATGACCGACTGG
>JACAEC010000016.1 GCA_013389055.1 Hydrogenophilaceae bacterium | reverse complement strand
GAGCTTGACGGGCACATTCGGCGCACTTAGTACCTCGAATGGAACCTGGGTGAGTGGCGCCACCGTCGAGGCTGGTTGGAATGGCACCAATGCCATCACGGGCACGCTGACGGGAACCGAAGGCGAAGGCGTCAGCGGCAAGATCAACGGGGCCTTCTTTGGCCCCGGTGCCCATGAGCTCGGTGGCAACTGGGCTATCGATAAGTCGAGCGACAGCAGTAAAGGCGCCGGCATCTACCGGGCCCTGCAGCCGAGCGTACATTAAGTGCTTGATCCCACCTCATGGCGTTGCATCCCGCGATGCCGGGGTGGGGTTGAATGGGGTACTGGTTTGCGTGAAGGAGAACGCTGACTTGCCCCGAGCCAAGACACTGGGGCCGGCCAGCGTGCAGGCCGCTTCGCCGAGATTTGCTTGATACAATGGAATGTCCTACGCATCGCCAATCGCTGATCCGGAGACCGAAATGAAGCCTGCGCGCCTGGCGCAATTTTTTCTTGGCGTAGCCCTGTTGTTGTTTGCGGTATTGGCGCAGGCGGCCGTCAGCCAGATCCATGCCTTGAGCGGCGCCGTTTCCATCGCCTACCCTGGCCAGGCGGCGCGCGCCGCGCAGAAGGGCGACAGGCTGGAGGCCGGCAGTCAGGTCGCCACCGGGGACAAGAGCTTCGCCTTGCTCCGCTTTGCCGATGGCCAGATCGTCGCGCTCAAGTCCAACAGCGAGTTCAAGGTTGACGCCTACCGCTTCAGCCCCAAGAGCCCAAAAGACAGCCAGATCGGCTTTTCCGCCAGCAAGGGCGGCCTGCGTGCCATCTCCGGCCTGATCGGCCAGCAGAATCCAGCCGGCTTCAAGCTGGCCACGCCCGCCGCCACCATCGGCATCCGCGGCACAAGCTTCGATGTCATGCTTGGCAGCACCTACGTGCGGGTGAACGAGGGCCGGGTCGGCATCAGCAACCCGGCCGGCCTGTTGCAAATCGGTGCGGGCCAGTTCGCGGCTATCGCCTCGCCCCAGACGCCACCGGCGCCGACCACGTTGGGCGCCTTGCCGGCCAACGTGCGGGCCGGCTTCCAGGAGATCGAGCAGATTCCGCTGCCGACCATGCCGGGCACAGGCGGCTTCGTGCCCTTGCCGACACCCAAGTTGCTGACGCCGCCACCGCCGCTGCCGCCGCCACCACCGCCTCCGCCTCCGGCACCGACGGCGCCGCAGCAGCCGCCGGCAAATTGAATATTGGTTTACGATGACATGGCCCGCGCGGCCACGTCGTTTTTCAGAGCTACAGGAAAAATCAAGGGGAAATCATGAACCACCAACAGCCGTCGCTCGCGATTTTGCTCATGGCGGCATCCTGTCTGGCAGGCCAGGCCATGGCGCAGGAGAAGGCCAAGACCGACCAGCCGGCCGAGCGCAGCTTCGAAGCCACGCCGACCGTCGAGCAGGTGCAGCAGGCGGTGCTGGATGAGGCGGCCGCCGCGGTGGACGACTACCGCAAGCTGGCTGGGCAGCTCATCGCCTTGGGCCTGTTTCAGGAGGCCTACGACCTCTTGGCCGAAAACCTGAAAAAGAATCCGAACGATGTCGAAACCCGCTTCCTCATGGGCGTGGCGCTGACCGAGCTGGACCGGCCGGACGAGGCGATCCCCGTCTTCGAACAATTGATCAAGGAAAACCCCAACCTGCCGCGCGTGCGCCTGGAGTTGGCCCGGGCCTACAACGCCAATGCCCAGTTCGAGCAGGCACGGGCGCAGTTCCAGGCGGTGAAGGCGCTCAACCCGCCGGCCGCGGTGGGCGAAAACATCGACAAGTATCTGGCCGCCATGGATGCCCAGCGCTTCTGGAGCGCCCGGGTGTCGCTCGGCTTCGTCCACGACGACAACGTCAATGCCGGGCCGTCCAGTGCTTCGGTGCTGGCCTTCGGACTGCCCTTCACCCTGGACCCCGGCTCATTGCCGCGCCACGACAGCGGCTGGAACCTGTCGGCCTCGATCAACCACGTCTATCCGCGCTCGCGCCGCTTCGCCTGGCAGACCACGGCGGCCTATTCTCGAACCGACTACACCAACGTCTCCGATTTCGATTCGGACAACTTGTCTATTTCTACCGGTCCGACCTGGAAGCTGCCGAAGGTCGTGGTTTCGGCCCCCCTGGTCTTTGACCACATGCGCCTGGGCGGCGATCGCTACAGCACGGCCTGGGGTCTGGCGCCGCAGGCGCAGTATCCGCTGAACGACCGGATGCTGCTGGAGGGTGGTGCCACCATGCAGACCCGCGAGTACTACAACACGGCCACCGCCACCACGCGCAGCGACCGCAACGGCGGCGTCTACGCAGCCAATGCCGGCCTGCGCTACAGCCTGGACGACACCAGCTTCGTCCAGGCGGGCTATCGCCTCACTCGCGAGGACACCCGCAAGGCCTATCTCGACTTCACCGGCCACGGCCTGTTCGCCACCTACTTCAAGGGCCTGCCCCACGGCCTGACTTTGGTGGTGCAGCCCTCGGTGGCGCGCAACGCTTACGACGAAAAAGAGGCGGCCTTCCCCGAGGCCACGCGCACGGATGTGATCTACACCGTGAACGTCAACCTGGCGAAGGAGTTGAACAAGAAAGGCCTGAGTTTGGCCCTGGGCTACACCTACACCAAGTCCGATTCCAACCTGGCGCTCTACAGCTATGACCGGAACCAGGTGACGCTGCAGTTGGTGGGGGTGTTCTGAGTTAGGGTAAGCCGAAAACGAAAAGCCACCTTTGCGGTGGCTTTTTTGTTGTGTCCCCACGGGGATTGCTCGGTTTCGCGTTGCGGCCGCGAAACCTCGTCCTCCGCTGCGCGGCGGACCCGCCTTCGGCGGTCCATCGCAAGCGGTGCTTGCTCAGCGAACCCGCGGGGTTCTCGTCAGCCCGTAGCGATCCCACAAAAGAAAACGCCACCGCGAGGGTGGCTATCTTTTATAGCTTTACGGGGATTGCTCGGTTTCGCGTTGCGGCCGCGAAACCTCGTCCTTCGCTGCGCTGCGGACCCGCCTGCGGCGGTCCTTCGCAAGCGGTGCTTGCTCAGCGAACCCGGCGGGGTGCTCGTCAGCCCGTAGCTATCCACAAACGAAAACGCCACCGCGAGGGTGGCGTTCTTTTATAGCTTTACGGGGATTGCTCGGTTT
>JACAEC010000053.1 GCA_013389055.1 Hydrogenophilaceae bacterium | reverse complement strand
TGACGCTCCGGGCTCTGATGTGCGCGTTGCTTGGTTTTTGCGAACTACACCTTGTAGTATTCCCGATACCACTCCACAAATCTGGGCACGCCTTCCTCAATTCGCGTGGTTGGCCTGAACCCCGTATCGCGCGACAGGTCGTCGATGTCGGCGAATGTGGCCGGGACATCGCCCGGCTGCATTGGGAGAAGGCGCTGCTCGGCACGGCGGCCCAAGGCGCGTTCGAGGACCCCAATCAGGTGGAGCAGCTCGACCGGGTTATGATTTCCGATGTTGTAAATTCGGTACGGTGCGCGGCTCGAACCTGGATCGGGCTTGTCGCCGCGCCAATTCGGGTCGGAGGCGGGCACACGGTCTATCACTCGGATCACGCCTTCGACTATGTCATCCACGTAAGTGAAGTCGCGGCGCATCTGGCCGTGGTTATAGACTTCGATCGGTTGTCCTTCGAGAATTGCGCGGGTGAACTTGAACAGGGCCATGTCGGGCCTGCCCCACGGGCCATAGACTGTGAAAAAGCGCAGGCCGGTCGTGGGCAGGCTGTAAAGGTGGCTGTAGGTGTGAGCCATCAGCTCGTTTGCCTTCTTGGTTGCCGCGTAGAGGCTGACCGGGTGATCGACGTTGTCGTGCACCGAAAACGGCATATGGGTGTTGGCGCCGTAGACGCTGGAGCTGCTGGCGTAGACCAGATGCTCGACACCGTTGTGCCGGCAGCCTTCCAGGATGTTGCCGAAGCCGACCAGGTTGGTCTGGATGTAGGCGTGCGGGTTTTTCAAGGAGTAGCGCACGCCCGGCTGGGCGGCGAGATTGACCACGCGCTGCGGCCGCTCCTGGGCGAACAGGTCTTCCACCGCCATATGATCGGAGATGTCCAGGCGATGGAACTTGAAACCGGGGAAAGGCTTGAGCTGTTCCAGGCGGGCCAGTTTGAGCCGGGGATCGTAGTAGTCGTTGAGATTGTCGACGCCGATCACCTCGTCGCCGCGTTCGAGCAGCCGCTTGGCGACATGCATGCCGATAAAGCCGGCCGCGCCAGTCACTAACACCTTCATACCGTCACCCACGCAACGGCAACAACAAAACTGCGGCTGGTTTCAGTGAAGGCTCTTGTGCCCTTTAGGGTAAATGCCTGCGAAGCAGGCGTTATGCCAGAGCTAAAACCGGCGCATCCGGTAAGCAATACTTTCATCAGACCATCCCTGTAAGAACGCGGCATTTTACCACCTGACCACGCTAGAATCGCGCCATGCGCCGCTTTTACTCCCTCGCCTGGCTGCTTGCCCTGCCGCTAGCCTTTTTCTACCTGCTCTGGCGCAGCCGGCACCAGCCGGAATATCGGCGGCATTGGCTGGAACGCCTAGGTTTCATCGCCACGCCGAGCGACAAGCCGGTGATCTGGGTCCACGCCGTCTCGGTCGGCGAGACCCGGGCGGCCGAGCCGCTGATCCGGGCCTTGCAGGCACGGCATCCCGACCACGCCATCCTGCTCACCCACATGACCCCGACCGGGCGCGCGCCCGGCCGGGCACTGTTCGGCGACAGCGTCGCTCAGGGCTATCTGCCCTACGACCTGCCCTGGCTCGTCCGCCGTTTTTTGCACCGCGCGCAGCCCCGCCTGGGGCTGATCATGGAGACCGAGGTCTGGCCCAGCCTATTCGCCGCCTGCCGTGAACACGGCGTACCGCTCTTCCTGGTCAACGCCCGATTGTCGGAAAAATCGGCCCAGGGCTATGCCCGCCTGCGCCCCCTGGTGCAGCCGACGCTGGCCTGCCTCGCCGGCATTGCCGCCCAGACCGAGGCCGATGCCGAACGCCTGCGGCAACTCGCAAATCTCCCCACCCCGGCCCTCCCCATAAATGGGGAGGGCGCAAACCCCTCCCCCATTTATGGGGGAGGCTGGGAGGGGGAGCCCCCGATCGTCGTCGTCGGCAACCTCAAGTTCGACGTCACGCCGCCGACCGAGACCGCGGCCCGCGCAGCCGAACTGCGCCTCCTGTTCGGCGACCGCTTCGCGGTTCTCGTCGCCAGCAGCCGCGAAGGCGAAGAGGCCTGGCTGTTGGATGCCCTGATGCCCCTCGACCTGCCGGGCCTGCTGCTGGTCATCGTGCCACGCCATCCGCAGCGCTTCGACGAAGTCGCCCGCCTGATCGCCGACCGCGGCCTGAACTGCCCGCGCCGCAGCCGGGGCCAGGCTGCGACAGGCGCCGACCGGGTTTATCTCGGCGACAGCATGGGCGAGATGGCGGCCTATTGCGCCGCCAGCGACATCGTCATCGTCGGCGGCAGCCTGCTGCCCTTCGGCGGCCAGAACCTGATCGAGGCCTCGGCCGCCGGCAAGCCGGTGCTGCTCGGGCCGCATACCTGGAACTTCGAACAGGCGAGCGAAGATGCAGTGCAAAGCGGCGCAGCGCGCCGCGTGCAGGATGTCACGGAACTGGCCCCGGTCCTGCGCGAACTTTATGGGAATGCCGGCTTACGGGAACGGATGGGGGTCGCCGGCGCGGCCTTCGCCCAGCGCCATCGAGGGGCGACCGAACGCATCCTGCGGTTGATCGAGCCAGCCCTGGGGTGGAACTCCCCCTCCCTGCCTCCCCCATAAATGGGGGAGGCGTTCCCCCTCCCTCTTGGGAGAGCCCACGCCACGGCGAGGATAAGAATCAGATTGGGAGAGGCATCACCCGGTGCGGATGCTCAACGCCGCCTGCACAGCCCTGGCGTAATCGGTGAAATCGGATAGCCGGTGCCGGCAGATCGAATGGACGATGGCCCAATCG
>JACAEC010000120.1 GCA_013389055.1 Hydrogenophilaceae bacterium | reverse complement strand
TCGACGTGGTCTACAACCACACCGCCGAGGGCAACCACCTCGGGCCCACCTTGTGCTTCCGCGGCATCGACAACGCCGCCTATTACCGGCTGTCCGACGACCGCCGCTACTACAAGGACTACACCGGCTGCGGCAACACCCTGAACATGATGCACCCGCGCGTGCTGCAGCTGATCATGGATTCCTTGCGCTACTGGGTGCTGGAGATGCATGTCGACGGCTTCCGCTTCGACTTGGCCAGCGCCCTGGCCCGTGAGCTGCACGAGGTCGATAAGCTCGGCGCCTTCTTCGACATCATCCACCAGGACCCGGTGCTGTCGCAGGTGAAACTGATCGCCGAGCCCTGGGACCTGGGCGAAGGCGGCTATCAGGTCGGCAACTTCCCGGTCGGCTGGACCGAATGGAACGGCCGCTACCGCGACGTCATGCGCGACTACTGGCGCGGCGAGGGCGGCCTGATCGGCGAATTCGCCACCCGCATCACCGGCTCCTCCGACCTCTACGCCCACAGCGGCCGCCGGCCCTATGCCAGCATCAACTTCATCACCTGCCACGACGGCTTCACCCTGTGCGACCTGGTCAGCTACAACGAGAAGCACAACGAGGCCAACGGCGAGGACAACCGCGACGGCGAATCGCACAACCGCTCGTGGAACTGCGGGGTGGAAGGGCCGACCGACGACCCCGAGATCCAGGCCCTGCGCATCCGCCAGAAACGCAACTTCCTGGCCGCCCTGATCTTCTCCCAAGGCGTGCCCATGCTCGCCGCCGGCGACGAACTGGGCCGCACGCAGGGCGGCAACAACAATGCCTATTGCCAGGACAACGCCATCAGCTGGCTCGATTGGCCGAAGGTGGATCGCGACATGCTCGACTTCGTCGCCACCTGCTTGGCGCTGCGCGCGCAGCACCCTGTGCTGCGCCGACGCAGCTTCTTCCAGGGCCGCGACATCCACGGCCACGGCATCAAGGACATCATTTGGCTCAAGCCGGATGGCACCGAGATGAGCGACGAGGAATGGCAGCACCACTTCGCCCGCTGCCTCGGCGTCTACCTCTCGGGCTCGGCCATGGCCGAGGTCGACGCCCGCGGCCACCGCATCGTCGACGACGACTTCCTGCTGCTGTTCAATGCCCACCACGAGCCGCTGCCCTTCACCCTGCCGGACCTCCAGGGCAGAGCCGCCTGGGCCGCCGTGCTCGACACCGCCCGGCCGAACGGCCTGGCCCTGCACGATGCTTTCGCCGCCGGCTGGAGCTATCCCTTGATGGCGCGTTCCTTCGCCTTGCTCACCCTTCCCCGGAGATCGGCATGAGCCATGCCCTGCTTCAGCTTTGCGAACTGGTCGGCATCCTGCCCGAGTACCACGACATCTGGGGCAAGCGGCACCAGACCTCGGACGACAGCCGGCGCGCCCTGCTCGGCGCCATGGCCATCGCCTGCGCCGACGAGGCCGAATGCACGCGGTCGCTGCGAGCCTGGCAGGAAGCCCCCTGGCGCCGGCGGCTGCCGCCGGTATTGGTGGCGCCGGCCGCCACGCCGATTACGCTCACCCTGCACCTGCCCGAGCGCGAGGCCGATCAGGTCTGCACCTGGCGGCTCAGCCAGGAAGACGGCCACCGGATGCACGGCCAGTTCACCCCGGCCTCGCTCGAAACGGGCGAGGCGCGCGAGCTCGACGGCGAGCCCTGGCACGAATACCGGCTCTACCTGCCGCCCATCGCCGACACCGGCTATCACCGGCTGGAGCTCGACCTGGCCGGCACCACCCACAGCCTGCCGCTCATCGTTCACCCCACCCGCTGCCATCAGCCCGCCTGCCTGGCCGAAGGCCGGCGCACCTGGGGCCTGTCGGTGCAGCTCTACGGCGTGCGCTCGCAGCGCAACTGGGGCATGGGCGATTTCGGCGACCTCGCGCACCTGCTCGACTGGGCCGCGCAACACGGCGCCAGCCTGATCGGCGTCAACCCGCTGCACGCGCTCTACCCGCACAACCCGCTGCACATCAGCCCCTACAGCCCGTCCAGCCGGCAGTTCGTCAACACGCTCTATCTCGACGTCGAGGCCGTGGCCGAGTTCGCCGACTGCACCGAGGCAAAAGCCATCGTCGCCGAGCCGGCCTTCCAGGCCAAACTGCATGCCCTGCGCGCTGCCGAACTGGTCGACTACAGTGGCGTCGCCGAGGCCAAGGGCCGCATCCTGCCGCTGCTGCACCACCGCTTTCGCGCTGTCCACCTCGCGCACGACACGGCGCGGGCCCAGGCCTTCCGCGCCTTCCAACAACAGGCCGGCGAAGACCTGCGCCGCTTCGCGCTCTACCAGGCCTTGCAGGCCCACCTGCACGCGCACGACGGCAACCTGTGGGGCTGGCCGGTCTGGCCCGCCGCCTGGCGCGACCCGCAATCACCCGCGGTGCAGGCCTTCGCCGCTGAGCATGCCGAGCGCATCGAATACTTCGAATACCTGCAATGGCTGGCCGAAGACCAGCTCGCGCAACTGCGGGCCAAGGCCGAGCAACTAGGCTTGGGCATCGGCCTGTATCAGGACCTGGCCGTGGGCGTCGACAAGGGCGGCGCCGAAACCTGGGCCCACCACGAACTCTTCGCGCTGGAGGCCCGCACCGGCTGCCCGCCGGACGACTTCAACCCGCGCGGCCAGGACTGGGGCCTGCCGCCGTGGATTCCGCATCGCCTGCGCGAGGCCGGCTACGCCCCGTTCATCGCCGCCCTGCGCGCCAACATGCGCCATGCCGGCGCCCTGCGCCTGGACCACGTCATGGGCCTGATGCGCCTGTACTGGGTGCCGCCCGGCATGCAGGGCGACCAGGGCGCCTACCTGCGCTACCCCTTCGCCGACCTGCTCGGCATCCTGGCGCTGGAGAGCCAGCGCAACCAGTGCCTGGTGATCGGCGAAGACCTGGGCACCGTGCCGGACGAGGTGCGGCACGACCTGTACGACTACGGCGTGCTGTCCTACCGCCTGTTCTACTTCGAGCGCGAGCAGGACGGCGCCTTCCGCGCCCCCGGCAACTTCCCCGCCCAGGCCTTAGTCGCCGCCAGCACCCACGACCTCGCCACCCTCAAAGGTTTCTGGCTGGGCAAGGACATCGCCCTGCGCGAACAGCTACAGCTCTACCCCACCGAGCACCTGCGCGAAGCGCAAATCGCCGGCCGCCAGGCCGACCGCTGGCGCCTGCTGCAAGCCCTGGAACGCGAAGGCCTGCTGCCCGCAGGCGTGATCGCCAACCCCGACACCGTGCCCGAGCTCACGCCCGAACTCATCCAGGCCATCCACCACTACCTGGCCCGCAGCCCGGCCCGACTCTTCATCGTGCAGGCCGAAGACATGCTGGGCGAACTAGAGCAGGCCAACCTGCCTGGCACCGTGGACGAGCACCCGAACTGGCGAAGGAAGTTGGGGGTGGGGTTGGAGGAGTGGCCGCACTATGCGCACACTTTAGGTATCGCGCAGGCTGTGAGAACCGAGCGTCAAGACAAGGTGGGATGATTTGTCATGCCGGAGTAGGCAAGGTATTCGATGGGGTTATTGATGAATAATTAGCTCAGCAGCCATATACAACAACCTTGGGATATAGTTAGGTTGTATCAACAATCACTGTTACACAAACATCAGGCTACTAATAATGGAGGTTGTTAGATGAGAGCAATCTCTCTACTTTTTGCTGCTGCATTTGCCATACCAACCCTTGCACACTCCAGTGACGCGCCATCATTCTCTTTAGCCAAAGAAGCTTTTTACTCAAGCTACTTAAAGGGTGATAAGTGCTACGAGGTGTCCAGCTTCGAAAAGACAGATGGACAGCTTTCCGATGTATTTGGCGTTCGTTATTACGTTATGGAATACATCGCCAAGCTAACCTTTACAGCCACTTGCTACGGGCAATACAACGCCAACAAGAAGCGGTTTACACAAAGC
>JACAEC010000041.1 GCA_013389055.1 Hydrogenophilaceae bacterium | reverse complement strand
GGGGTTGTCGGCGGGCACCGGGGGGGCGGCGGGCAACGGGGCCAGGGCCTGGGGGGCCGTGGCGGCCAGGGCGAGGGTGAGCGTGACGATGAGGCGCATGGCGGCTTGCCTTCGCGATCAGGAAGTCGGCGGTGTAGTCTAGGCGGCCGCGGCCGGCGGCGCCTTGACTTGCATCACGCCGCGGGCCGGTAGACGGATTATCGAGAAGGAAGGTAGCGATTTGGAAAACCTGGATCGCCACGACCCTGCGGGTCTCTCGATGACAGCAACCTGCAATTCTTAGGCGGAAAGCGCATGCGCACACTCCTTATTATTCTGTCTCTCGCCCTGTCCGCCCCGGCCTGGGCGGCCGACACCCCGCGAATTAAAGCTAATTAAAGGGTCAGCTTCAAATTTCATCCCCGCCGTCTCGATAAGCCCGATGATCTCGGCAACCCTTGGCCCGTCTTCAGTTTGAACAACTCAAACAGCCGCTTGCGCGCATCGCGCCGTGGCCCACCCTCTCAGGCGAAGCTCCATCTTGGGCACAATCGGAGCCGCCTTACCAATATGGCAGCGGTTGGGGGATTGGATTATGCTGGGCGCGCCGCCGCCAATTCACCGATTCACAAGCGGACGGGAGACTGACCAACCAGAAGCCGATTCCGGAGGGGGTAATGATGAAATCGAATCCCAATCGTTTGGCCCAAGTTTCCAGATGGTTCATGGCCCTTATCTGGCTTCTGCTTTTTGCGGTGCCGCTAACGGCCCGCTCAGGCGATACCGAAACCAATGCGGTCAAGTACTGCATTTCGTCGGGCGCCGTGGAGCCGGATGCATTTGTGTACTGTGTGGGCTCCTACCTCACCACTTCTGAAATCAAGAAGTGCCTCACGGGCGGCGACTGTTTTGGCGAAAGCAACGACCTGCGCAAAGCGCTGCAAAGCCTTGGGGTCAACTTCAATGACATCGAACGGTATGGCTGGTGTAGCGGCCCCAATAGCGAGGCCAGAAAGATTTTTGGTAACGATGTGTGTGGCTGCGCCGGCCCGGTGAGATCCGTCAAACTCGAAAACACGCTGAATGAACAGGTCGGCTACATCGCCGCGGGGAGTTGCAGCTCAAACACAATGGCTACCATTCCGGCAGGAGCAACCGTCACCCTCTCAGGCGAAGGAGACGAATGGTTCAATGTTGCCCTCATATCGCATGGCGGCACGCCCCAATATGGCTTGAACCCCGGTTTCACCTATTCCATCGAGCGGGAAGGCAACCAGCTGAAAATCTACAATTCAACGCCGCGCTTTAATCCGTAACCCAGCACATTTCTATCAGCTCGATCAAGCGGGACCAGGTCCGGTTTTTTTGCCCGGGCCTTAACTTCACCTGAAGCCGACTTCACGTTATGGGAACATTGGCCGCCTGGGCTGAGGTTCCGGCCCTTTTGGTTTTGCCTTTGTCATTTACCACACCCTCAGCCATCGGCTTGCTACCGGCAGGATTGATTGGCGCTTGCCGCCTTGCCCTGGGCGCGCCTTTGGATCTTTGTTCCGGTCGGCTACTTCATCTTCGAAACCTGGCCGGCGCTTTCGAGCGGCCAGCCATCTACGACAAACAAGCTATAGCCGGTGAGCGTGCACTCACTTTCTGGCCAAATTGGCCTTATATATCAGCCCCGGCCTTGAAATAGCCCAACCCCATCCCTATCATTAGCACTCGTTGGGGCCGAGTGCTAACACTTGGCCCCCGCCGTTTTTCCGAACCAAAAACTCAACTGCTTATTTTGGAGGCAATCGTGAAGATTCGTCCTTTGCACGACCGCGTAATCGTTAAGCGCCTGGAAGAAGAGCGTAAAACCGCTTCCGGCATCGTTATCCCCGACACCGCCACCGAAAAGCCCGACCAGGGCGAGGTGATCGCCGTCGGCCCCGGCAAGAAAGACGACAGCGGCAAGACCATTGCCCTGGACGTGAAAGTGGGCGACCGCGTGCTGTTCGGCAAGTATGCCGGCCAGGCCGTGAAGGTCGAGGGCGAGGAAGTCCTTGTCATGCGCGAAGAAGACATCATGGGTGTGGTCGAGAAATAACTTTCGCGCTGCGAAGTTATTTTCAGTGAAGACTCATAGCCGCGCAGCGGGTGTGATGTCGGAACCAGAAGTGACCACAGAAACCTGGATTCCCGCCTGCGCGGGAATGACGAACAAGAGTTAAGGAGTTTCAAATGGCTGCTAAAGACGTACGTTTTGGCGATTCCGCCCGTCACCGCATGGTGGCTGGCATCAATGTCCTGGCCGATGCGGTCAAGGTGACCCTGGGCCCCAAGGGCCGCAACGTGGTGCTGGAGCGCAGCTTCGGCGCCCCCACCGTGACCAAGGACGGCGTTTCCGTCGCCAAGGAGATCGAGCTGAAGGACAAGTTCGAGAACATGGGCGCCCAGATGGTGAAGGAAGTCGCCTCCAAGACTTCCGACGTGGCCGGTGACGGCACCACCACCGCCACCGTGCTGGCCCAGTCCATCGTCAACGAAGGCATGAAGTTCGTCGCCGCCGGCATGAACCCGATGGACCTCAAGCGCGGCATCGACAAGGCCGTGTCCACCCTGACCGAAGAGCTGAAGGCCATCTCCAAGCCCTGCACCACTTCCAAGGAAATCGCCCAGGTGGGTTCCATCTCCGCCAACTCCGACTCCAGCATCGGCCAGATCATCGCCGACGCCATGGACAAGGTGGGCAAGGAAGGCGTGATCACCGTGGAAGACGGCTCCGGCCTGGAAAACGAGCTAGACGTGGTGGAAGGCATGCAGTTCGACCGCGGCTACCTGTCTCCCTACTTCATCAACAACGCCGACAAGCAGATGGCCGTGCTGGAAGACCCGTTCATCCTGCTGCACGACAAGAAGATCTCCAACATCCGCGACCTGCTGCCGGTGCTGGAACAAGTCGCCAAGGCCGGCAAGCCCCTGCTGATCATCGCCGAGGACATCGAAGGCGAGGCGCTGGCGACCCTGGTCGTCAACAAGCTGCGCGGCACGCTGCACGCCGCCGCCGTCAAGGCCCCCGGCTTCGGCGACCGCCGCAAGGCCATGCTGGAAGACATGGCCATCCTGACCGGCGGCACCGTCATCGCCGAGGAAGTGGGCCTGACCCTGGAGAAGGCCAGTCTGAATGACCTGGGC
>JACAEC010000086.1 GCA_013389055.1 Hydrogenophilaceae bacterium | reverse complement strand
CCATTTGCCTTGGCCCAGAATCGCGCGGCAGACCGGGAAGCAGGCGAGCAGAAAACCTTCGACGTTGTTGTAGAGCAGTTCGTTGTAGACCTTCATCCGCCGGGCCGGCACGCCCTTGGATCGGGCGCTGCCCTTCGGGTCGCGGATGTGGCCGGTGAAGGCCTTTTGAAAGTCCTGGAAGTCCATGGTCTCAGGCCGCCGCGGCCGACCTGGCATGCTTGGCCTGCAAGCCGGCGATGCGCGCCACCTCGGGCACCAGCTCGGCCAGGGGCGGGATGTTGAAGTCGCGCTCGAGCAGGGTCGGCGCCAGCCCGAGCAATTCGTAGGTGGTGTCTAGCAGTTGCCAGACCGGCTCGATCACCTCGGCGCCATGGGTGTCGATGATCAGGTCGGGGGCCTCCTGGTAATGGCCGGCCATGTGCAGGTAGACGATGCGCTCGGCCGGCATCGCGCGCAGGAACTCGACCGGGTCGAAGCCATGGTTGACGCTGTTGACGTAGACGTTGTTCACGTCGAGGTGCAGATCGCAATCCGCTTCGTCGAGCACGGCGCGGATGAACTCGACCTCGTTCAGCTCGGCGATCGGGGCCGCCACGTAATACGAGGCGTTCTCGACCGCGATGCGCTGCTCCAGGATGTCCTGGGCGCGGCGGATGCGGCCGGCCACATACTTGACCGCCTCTTCGGTGAAGGGGATGGGCAACAGGTCGTAGAGATGGCCGTCGTCCGAGCAGTAGGACAGGTGTTCGGTGTAAAGGGAAATGCCATGCCTGGCCATGAAGGCCTTGATCTTCTTGAGCAGCAGCTCGTCCAGCGGCGTCAGGCCGCCTAGCGACAGCGACAGGCCGTGGCAGACGAAGGGGTGGCGCTCGGTGAAGGCGCGCAGGTCGCGGGCAAAGGCGCCGCCGAGATCGATCCAATTCTCCGGCGCGATCTCGAAGAAATCGATAACAGACGGCACCCCAGCCTTCAGGGCGGGGATCAATTCCCGCCTGAAGCCGAGGCCGGAGCCTTGCAGGGTCCGCGTGGCCGTCATGTTCTATTGCTTACTTCTTGCCGCCGCACTTGCCTTCCTTGGCCTTGTCGCCGGCGCCGCACTTGCCTTCCTTGGCCTTGGCCTTGGTGCCGCCGCACTTGCCCTCGCCGCACTTGCCCTCCTTGCCCTTGCCCATCTCCTTGGTGCCGCACTTGCCTTCTTGGGCCTTGCCACCGCACTTGCCTTCCTTGGCCTTGTCGGCCGGCTTGCCGGCTTCGGCCACCATGTAGCCGCCGTTCAGGGCCTGGGCGGAAAAGACGCTGTCGGCAGCTGCCGGAGCGGCCGCCATGGAGGCGGCGATGGCGGCACCGAGGGCCAGGGTCAAAGTGGTTTGCTTTTGCTTCATATCAATCTCCTAAGGTTGGACCGGATTAAAAAACCTCTCTTCGCACTAATGACGACGACTACAGCCTTCATGACAACCCGCCTCGATCGCCTTCCGGATGCGCTCTCGCGCCGCCTCGGACAACTCGGCCTGAGTCATGGGACCTGGATCCGCTTCCAGCTTCTGCGCCAGCCAGCCGAAAAAGGCCACCTGGCGTTGATACCTTCGGCACTGCTCGCAGATCCAGAGATGCAGGCGCACCGCCCAGCGCTCGGACCAGCTCAAGCGTCGGTCCCGCGACTGCGAGACCAACAGACTGGTTTCCTTGCAACTCAGCATTACGCCCTCTCCACCCCAGCCCAGTTTTGCTCGAGGCATCGCCTCAGGCTCATCCGGCTGCGGTACAACATCGTCCATAGATTAGTCGGGGTGATCTCCAGTTCCTGACAAACTTTTTCGCTGTCGGCCCCGACCACCTCGCGCAGCATGAACAACTGGGCCAGCCGGCGCGGCATGGCCGACAGGCAGGCCTCCAGGACCTGCCAGAAAAACTTGTTCTCGAAGGCCGCCGCCGGGTCGCCCCACTCGGCCAGCAGGTTCGCCCAGTGCCCGGTTTCGTCGAAACCGGCCTCGAACTCGCCATAGGGATTGTCCGGCTCGATCTTCTCCAGGGGCTTTTCCCGGCTGTCTTTGCGCACGATGTCGACGATCTTGTGCTTCAAGATGCCGGTAAGCCAGGTGCGTTCGCTGGCCTGGCCGGAGTAAGTGCTCTGCGCCTGCCAGGCAGCCAGCAGGCAGTCCTGCACGGCGTCCTCGGCCAGACGCTCGTCGCGCAGGGTGGCCAGGGCATAGCGGAACAGGTAGGTGCCATAGCGCTCCAGCCAGAGACCGGGCTCCAGTTGATGGCCTGTACTCATGCGCTCCCCATGAATTTGAATCGGTATGGGGCTGCATGGTAGCAAGCACGGGCCGGTCTGTAGAGCCCCCGCTCAAGCGCGGCACGACTTGCAGGACAGCAGATGCGATTCGATCCAATGATCCAGGCTCAGCCTGCCCGCACCGCCGAACAGCAGGGGCATGAGCATCGCCAGATAGATCAGCAACAGCTTCCAGCCGTTGTCGCAGACGTTGTAACCGTTGCCGGCATGGACGCTGGCCCAGGCAACCACCGTCAAGACAATCAGCGACAGGCTGCCCAAGCGCGTGGCCAGGCCCAGCGCCAGCAAGAGTGCGGCGACGAGTTCGGTCGAGGTGGCCAGGGCCCAGCTCCATTGCGCCGGCAGCAGATTGAAGGGGAACGGGAAGGCTGCCTGGATATCGGCGAACCAGTTCTCGCCCTGCAGCTTGCCCCAACCGGCCTCCCAGAACTCCCAGGCCAGCAGCAGGCGCAGGCCCAGCAGAGCCACGCCTTGGCCATGGCGATCCATCGCGGTAAACATGCGGGTCATCCCGTCGATCAATCCGGCCATCACGCACTCCTCCCTCGAATGAATTCATCCATAGGTCGGCGCAGGCGGCCAATCCTGACAAGGGCGTGAACGGCTAGGCACTTAACCATTAAAAAACAATATAATTAAATCGATGCCCTGCTCCCTTGAATCTGACCCAGGCTCACCTATATTGAAGATGTGACTGTCGGCAATGCCGGTTTGTTTAACCCTTGTTCATGGAGGTAAAAAATTATGGCCAACATCATCCGCCGCGACCCCTTCGCCGTCGACGATCTGTTCGATGATCTGATGCGCGGTTTCTTTGTCCGCCCGATGCATTACCCATTCGAGGTCCAGGCCCTGGGCCAGGTCAAGATCGACGTCAAGGAGGACGACAAGGCCTACACCGTCCACGCCGACCTGCCCGGCGTGAAGAAGGAGGACATCCAAGTCAACATCGAGGGCAACACCGTTGCGATCAGCGCCGAAATCAAGCGGGAATCCGAAAAGCGGGAGGGCGAGAAGGTCCTCCACAGCGAACGCTACTACGGCAAGGTCTATCGCAGCTTCACCCTCGGCCACGACCTCGACGAGGCCGCATCCAAGGCCAAATTCGAGAACGGCGTGCTCGACCTGACCCTGCCCAAGAAGGCGGCCGGCACCGCCAAGCGGCTGGCCATCGAGTAAGCTCGCGGCATTTGGCAGCAAGGGCGGCCCGGGCCGCCCTTTTTGTTTGTAAAATGCGACAGCCTTCACTGGAGCCCGCCATGCCGCTTTCGCAATTCGCCCCCGCCGACAAGGCCAGGATCATCGCCGAGGCACTGCCCTACATCCAGCGCTTCTGGGACAAGACCGTGGTCATCAAGTACGGCGGCAACGCCATGACCGACCCGGTGCTCAAGGCCGCCTTCGCCCGCGACGTGGTGCTGCTGAAATTGGTCGGCCTCAACCCGGTGGTCGTTCACGGCGGCGGCCCTCAGATCGAGGACCTCTTGAAGCGGGTGGGCAAGAAGGGCGAGTTCATCCAGGGCATGCGGGTGACCGATGCCGAGACCATGGAAGTGGTGGAGATGGTGCTCGGCGGCCAGGTCAACAAGGAGATCGTCAACCTGATCAACCAGGCCGGCGGCAAGGCCGTGGGCCTGACCGGCAAGGACGGCCGCTTCATCCGCGCCAAGAAGCTGATGATGGCGAGCAAGGACAAGCCGGGCGACCTGATCGACATCGGCCAGGTCGGCGAGATCACCGCCATCGATCCCTCGCTGATCGCCTTCCTCGATTCCGGCGACTTCATCCCGGTGATCGCCCCGATCGGCGTCGGTGAAGCAGGCGAGACCTACAACATCAACGCCGACGTGGTGGCCGGCAAGCTGGCCGAGGTGCTCAAGGCCGAGAAGCTGGTGCTCTTGACCAACACCCCGGGGGTGCTCGACAAGGACGGCAATCTGCTCACCGGCCTCACCCCGAAGCGGATCGACGAACTGGTGGCCGACGGCACCCTGTCCGGCGGCATGCTGCCCAAGATCGGCTCGGCCCTCGATGCCGCCAAGAGCGGGGTCAAGGCCGTGCACATCATCGACGGCCGGGTCGAGCACGCGCTACTGCTGGAGATCATGACCGACCAGGGCGTAGGCACCCTGATCAAATCGGCCTAACGCCGTCGCGCTAGCTACGGCAGGCCGGCTCCGAGGCCGCAGCCTCGACCGATGGCTTGGTGGTGGCCTCTTTCGGCGCCAGCCGGGCCTCGATCTCCGGGCCCACTTCGTCGCCCCGCTCCCGATAGAGTTGCAGCAGCATCTGGGCAGTCTCGGCCCAACGCTGCAGGCCGCTGGCGGCCGCCGCACGCAAGGCGGACAGATCGCCCGAGGCCAGCCATTGGCGATAGGCGGCGGGCAGTTCGGGAAACAGCTTGCGCCGCATGCCGACCAGGTTGGCGAAATAGAAATGGATGGCGGCCGGCTCGGCCCGCTCGATCAAACCGGGCAGGGTCGACAGGCAATCGGCGTAGAGGTCGCGCACCGCGCGGGCGACGATCTCGGCCCGGCTGCGCATGACTGTGGCCAGCAACAGCGGCCATTCCGGGCCTAGTTCGCGGTCGGCCCGCGCCTCGCCCAATTCGTGCAGGATCACCGATTCCACCTCGGTCTCGGTCATCGCCTGTAGCGCCGCCTCGGCGTCGCGTTCAAAGGCATAGCACCGGATCGCCCGGCCCATGGCCTCGTTGCGCTGATTCCAGCGCCACTCCTCGTAGCGCTCCCAGAGCCAGCGTTTCAGCGCCTCGGTGCGCACGAAGATGGTCTCGTCCAGCATCATGCCGGGCGGGGCGTCGAGATCGCGGGCGTATTCGCAGGCGGAAACGTAGACGTCGAAACCCCCGCGCCGCTCATGCCGATCGAGCCGGCCCAGGAAAAAATGCGGCTTGCACTGGCGGCCGTAACCGCCGGAATAGACCAGGCCGCGCGGGGTCAGCTCGCGGTTGACGGCGCGCACCTCGAACGGGTCGATGCCACCGCCGGCCAAAGGCAAGGGCTCGAAGGCCGCAGTCTCGATGTCGTCCCAGAGCAGGCCGCGGGCGTTCATCCAGTCGCCGACCTCGGCCTTGGGCATGTCCTGGCTCAGCGGGATGTCGTGTTCCCAGCGATAAAGCTCACGCATCTTGAGCAGGAAGGTGCAGAGGGTGAGGTCGCCGGCGAACTGGGCATCCGAGATGTGGCAATTTTTTTGCACCGCGCTCACGACCGCGCCAAAATTCCAATCCGTCATGCTGAGCCTCCGGTTAACATAGCCGACTAAATCACTCGGGATTATAGCCCCCACGTTTTCAATATAGGAATCGCCATGCGTTATTGGTTGATGAAGTCCGAACCCTCCGAATACAGCATCGACGACCTCGCCCGCGATGGCAGCGTGCCCTGGTTCGGGGTACGCAACTACCAGGCCCGCAATTTCATGCGCGACCAGATGCGGGTGGGCGACGGCGTGCTGTTCTATCACTCCTCCTGCCCGGAACCCGGCATCGCCGGCCTGGCCGAGGTGGCCAAGCTGGCCTATCCCGATGCCAGCCAGTTCGACGCCAAGGCCAAGTACTACGACGCCAAGGCCACACCGGACAAGCCGCGCTGGTTCAACGTCGACGTGAAGATCAAGCAGAAGACCCGCTTGATGCCGCTCGCCGAAATTCGCGACTATCCCGAGCTCGCCAATATGCGCATCCTCCAGCGCGGCAACCGGCTGTCGATCACCCCGGTCGATCCGGCCGAATGGAACTTCATCCTGAAGAAGCTGAAGGCATGAGCTTCCTGGCGATCTATCTCGGCATCGGCCTGATCGCCGGCTTCATCGCCGGCCTGCTCGGCGTCGGCGGCGGCCTGATCCTGGTGCCGGTGCTGTCCTGGATCTACGCCCACCAAGGCTTCCCGGCCGAGTACAACATCCACATGGCCCTGGGCACCTCGCTCGCCACCATCGTGCTCACCTCGATCTCCAGCCTGCGCGCCCATCACCAGCACAGCGCCGTGCGCTGGCAGGTGGTGCGCCGCATCGCCCCCGGCATCGTGGCGGGCACCCTGGCCGGCGCCATCGCCGCCGCCTGGCTGCCCGACTTCGGCCTGCGCGTTTTCTTCACCCTGTTTCTTTTTTACGCCGCGACCCAAATGCTGTTCGGCTTCAAGCCCAAGGCCCATCGGCAACTACCGGGCTGGCCGGGCATGACCGCGGCCGGCTCGGTGATCGGCCTGGTCTCGAGCTGGGTCGGCATCGGCGGCGGCACCCTGTCGGTGCCCTTCATGACGTGGTGCAATGTCCGCTTCCAGGAGGCCATCGGCACCTCGGCGGCGATCGGCTTTCCCATCGCGGTTTCCGGCGCCGTCGGCTATGCCCTCTCGGGCCAAGCCGCGCACGGCCTGCCGGATTGGAGCCTGGGCTTCGTCTATCTGCCGGCGCTGGCCGCCATCGCCGCCATGAGCATGATCAGCGCGCCCTGGGGCGCCCGCTTGACCCACCGCCTGCCAGTGGCCAAACTGAAACGAATCTTCGCCGGCCTGCTCTATATCCTGGCCGTGCGCATGGCCTACAGTCTGTTCTGACGATCGCACACATTGAGGAGACCAAGATGAAAAGATTGCTTGCCGGTATTGTGCTGTTCACCAGTTGTGCCCTGGCCTTCGCTTCAGATTACGCCCGCGAGAAGAAGTGGGCCGACGAGATCCTGCCCGCGGTGCTGGTGGGCGACCCGGTCTATCTGGAATTGCCGAACAAGCACCGGTTTCTCGGCCTCTACGCCGAGGCGGCCAAACCCAAGGCCGCGGTGATCGTGGTCCACGGCATCGGCGTCCACCCGGATCACGGCCTGATCAGCCCTTTGCGCCAACAACTCGCCGATGCCGGCTACACCACCCTGTCGCTGCAGATGCCCATCCTCAAGGTCGACGCCAAACCGGAGGACTATCCGCCGACCTTCGACGAAGCGGCGCAACGGCTGGAAAAGGCCGCCGCCTTCCTCAAGCAGAAGGGTTACCAGAAGATCGCCCTGGTCTCGCACAGCCTGGGCTGCCGCATGAGCTACCGCTACCTCAGCAGTCGACCCGATGCCCCGATCGCGGCCTGGGTGGCGATCGGCACTTCCGTGGTGGATGACACCAGCAAGCTGAAGATGCCGGTGTTCGACCTCTACGGCCAGAACGACCTGCCGGCGGTGGTCAAGAATGCCCCGAAGCGGGCGGCCTTGCTCAAGGGCCGGGCCGGCTCCCTGCAGCAGCAGGTGCCGGGCGCCAATCATTTCTTCGAGGGGCTGGAAGGAAACTTGGTCGAGGCCGTGCGCGGCTATCTCGACCAGACCTTGTGAATGACCGCAGGCCGGCAGCGCCGGCCTGTCGGATTCAGCGCGCCGGGATCATGTCCTTGTTCACGGCGTAGGGGCGCGCCTCTTCCGAATCCACCAGATTGCGCTTGACCAGGTCGACCAGGCATTGGTCGAGGGTCTGCATGCCGATCGCCTGGCCGGTCTGGATGGAGGAATACATCTGGGCGATCTTGTTCTCGCGGATCAGGTTGCGGATGGCGGGGGTGCCGATCATGATCTCGTGCGCCGCCACCCGGCCGCTGCCGTCCTTCTTCTTCATCAGGCTCTGCGAGATCACCGCCTTCAAGCTCTCCGACAGCATGGCGCGGACCATGTCCTTTTCCGCGGCGGGGAAGACGTCGACGATCCGGTCCACGGTCTTGGCGGCGGAACTGGTGTGCAGGGTGCCGAACACCAGGTGGCCGGTCTCGGCCGCGGTCAGCGCCAGGCGGATCGTCTCGAGGTCGCGCAGCTCGCCGACCAGCACGACGTCGGGGTCCTCGCGCAGCGCGCTG
>JACAEC010000066.1 GCA_013389055.1 Hydrogenophilaceae bacterium | reverse complement strand
GCGCCGGGTCTTGGCCGAGCCGTAGAGCAGCGAGTTCGAGGTCACCATCTCCGACACCGCCATGCCCGCGCCCAGCCGCTTGCACAGCTGGCGGAACGGCCGGTCGGTCACGCCCGCCATGGGCGCGACGACCAGATTGTTCTTGAGCAAATGGGGCCCGATGCGCATCGTATTTTTTGTGCCGGAATGGGTCTCGGAAGGGGGACGAATTGTACCGCAAAGGCTTACACTTGCGACTCTTTTAATCACGGTCAAAAACACATACAAGAATCGTGCCGCGCCTTACTGCATTAGCCCATTTGATCCTCCCGGCCGCCCTGGGCGCTTTGTCCGTTGCGGGCTTCGCGCCCTGGTCCTGGTTCCCGCTGCCCATCCTGTCGCTGGCCGGGCTTTATTACATTGCGCGCACCGACACGGTGCGCGCTGCCGCATACAAGGGCTTTGCCTTCGGCCTCGGTTGGTTCGGCGCCGGCGTGTCCTGGGTCTACGTCAGCCTGCACGATTTCGGCATGATGCCGCTGCCGATGGCAGTGGTGGCGACCGTGTTGTTCTGTGCCTTCCTCGCCTTGTTCCCGGCGCTGACGATGGCGCTCACCGCGCGTTTGGGCCGCGCGCAGACTTGGCGTGCGCTTACCGTCGCGCCGGCACTGTGGCTGTTGTCGGAATGGCTGCGCGGCTGGGTCTTCACCGGCTTCCCCTGGCTCGCCCTCGGCTACTCGCAAGTGCCGGCCAGCCCCCTGGCCGGCTATGCGCCGCTGCTCGGCGTCTACGGCGTGTCCGGCCTGGCGGCGCTGACCGCTTCGGCCCTGGCGCTGCGCCGAGGCTGGCCCCTGCTGCTGGTGCTCGCCATCTGGCTCGGCGGCTGGGCCTTGCAGAGCGTGGAATGGACCCGGCCGGTCGGCCCCTCGCTGACGGTGAGCCTGGTGCAGGGCAACGTGGCACAGGAGATGAAGTTCCGGCCGGAAAAGCGATTGGAGACCTTGCAGGATTACCTGCGCCTGGCCCAGGCCAGCCCTTCGCGCCTGATCGTGCTGCCGGAGACGGCTTTGCCGATGTTCCTGGACGATGCGCCGTCGGCCTATCTGGAACTGCTGCAATGGCATGCCCGCAGCCGGGGCGGTGATCTCTTGCTCGGGGTGCCCGAACGCCTGGCCGACGGCCGCTATTTCAACAGCGTGATCTCGCTCGGCCAATCGCCCACGCAGACCTACCGCAAGCAGCACCTGGTGCCTTTCGGTGAATTCGTGCCCTGGGGCTTCGGCTGGATCGTCGATTACCTGCATATCCCGCTGTCGGACTTCTCGCGTGGCGACAAGGCGCAGGCACCCATGGCCGTGGCCGGCCAGAAGGTGGCGGTGGACATCTGTTACGAGGACGCCTTCGGCGAGGAGATCATCCGCGCCCTGCCCGAGGCCACGCTGCTGGTCAACGTCAGCAACGATGCCTGGTTCGGCGATTCCTTCTCGCCCTGGCAGCATTTGCAGATCGCCCAGATGCGCGCCCTGGAGGCCGGCCGGCCGATGCTGCGCGCCAACAATACCGGCATCACTGCGGTGATCGATGCCAAGGGCCGGGTCAGCGCCCAGCTCGAACCCTTCGTGCAGGGTGTCTTGCACGGGCAAAGCCAGGGCCATCAAGGGCTCACGCCTTACGCCCGGTTCGGCAACTGGCCGGCGGTGTTGTTGGCAACCCTTGCCGTCTTGGCGACAGGCATTCGGCCCCGCCGCACGCATATCTTCCGTTGAGCGCAATGCGCATCGCCCTGATCACGCCCTATCTGCCGGCGGCGCGCAACGGCAACGCCAATACGGCGCTGCGCTGGGCCCGCTGCCTGCGCGCCGCCGGTCATCGGGTGACCATGGCACTGGAATGGGACGGCGCCGATTGCGAGCTGATGGTCGCCCTGCATGCCCGGCGCAGCGCCGCCAGCATTCGGCGTTTCGCCGAGGCGCATCCCGGGCGCCCGCTCATCGTGGTGCTCACCGGCACCGATCTCTACCGCGACATCCGCAGCGACGTTGCGGCCCAACGCTCGCTGCAACTGGCCACACGCCTGGTCGTGCTGCAGGAGAATGGGCCGGACGAGCTCGCGCCCGAGTATCGCGCCAAGGCCAGGGTGATCTACCAATCGGCGCCGCGGTTGAAGCCGGCGCCGCGGCCCCAGCGCCACTTCGAGGTCAGCGTCGTCGCCCACCTGCGCGAAGAGAAGGACCCGCTGCGCGCCGCCTATGCCGCCGCCCTGCTGCCGGTCGATTCACGCATCCGCATCCGTCACATCGGCCAGGTGCTCAGTCCGGAATGGGCGGCCGAGGCCGAGCGCTGTGCCCAGGCCACGCCCCGCTGGCAATGGCTGGGCATGCGTGGCCACGGCGAGACCCGCCGCCGCATCGCCCGCAGCCATCTGCTGGTCAACAGCTCGCAGATGGAGGGTGGCGCCATCGTCGTGCTCGAGGCGATCACCGCCGGGGTGCCGGTGCTCGCCTCAGGCATCCCCGGCAATGTCGGCATGCTCGGGTTAGACTATGCGGGCTACTTCCCCCTGGGGGACGAAGCGGCCCTGGCGGCGTTGCTGCGCCGGGCCGAGACCGAGCCGGGCTTCTATGCCCTGCTGCAACAACAATGCGCTGCGCGCGCGCCGCTGTTCGAGCCGGCGCTGGAATGCGCGGCGATCGACAAGCTGATCAACGAGGCAACATGACTTCGACCGACAAGGAAGCGATTCGACTGACCCAGTTTTCCCACGGCGGCGGCTGCGGCTGCAAGATCGCGCCGGCGGTGCTGGAGAAGATCCTGGCCAACACCCCCTTCACCACCCATGTGGCGGCGGCCTTTCCCGATCTCATGGTCGGCATCGAGCACGGCGACGACGCCGCGGTGTACCAGCTCAACGAGCATCAGGCCGTGGTGGCGACCACCGATTTCTTCATGCCCATCGTCGACGACCCTTACGAGTTCGGCCGCATCGCCGCGACCAACGCCCTGTCCGACGTCTATTCCATGGGCGGCCGGCCGATCATGGCCCTGGCCATCGTCGGCATGCCGGTCGACAAGCTGCCGCACGAGGTCATCCGCCAGATCCTGGCCGGCGGCGAGGCGGTGGCCAGGGCCGCCGGCATTCCCATCGCCGGCGGCCATTCCATCGATGCGCCCGAGCCGATCTACGGCCTGGTCGGCATCGGCGTGGTCGATCCCAAGCGGGTCAAGCGGAACGCCGACGGCGAGGCGGGCGACGTGCTGATTTTGGGTAAAGGGCTGGGCGTCGGCATCTACAGCGCGGCTCTGAAGAAGGGCGCGCTCTCGCCCGCCGGCTACCAGGCCATGATCGAATCCACCACCCAGCTCAACACCGCCGGTGCCGAACTGGCCATGATCGACGGTGTGCACGCGATGACCGACGTCACCGGCTTCGGCCTGCTCGGCCACGGCCTGGAAATCACCCGCGCCTCCAAGCTCGACGCCCGCATCGAATTCGCCAAGCTGCCGGTGTTGCCGGGCGCGGCGGAACTGGCCCAGGCCGGCCATGTCACCGGTGCCAGCCTGCGCAACTGGGCCGGCTACGGCGATGAAGTGGAACTGTTCGACGGCATCGCCGACTGGCAGCGCGCCATCCTTACCGACCCGCAGACCAGCGGCGGCCTTTTGGTGTCCTGCACCGAGGCGGCGGCCGAGAAGGTGATGGCGGTGTTCCGCATGCAGGGCTTTGGCCGGGCGGCGGTGATCGGGCGCTTGCAGGCGGGGGCGGGGAAGGTGGTGGTGACGGCGTAAGCCTCTGCCGTCATTGTGAGGCACGCAGTGCCGCGGCAATCCAGGTCTTAAGACTTCTCTAGCCTGTTTCGCACAGGCAACTCTGTAGGGCTATCGATTCACAACAGCCCGTTGGCCGGGCGGCTCCCGGCCAACTGCACGACTAAAACGAAATGCCCACGTTATATGTAGAGCTTAGGGGCAATGAGGCTTTGTTGTTCTGGATTCCCGCTTCTGCACCCGCAAGGGATAGGCCCTGTTTGTAAAGCCGCTAAAGCCGCAACAACCACGCTTCGGGAATGACGGTCGTGGGGGTTGTCACTTGCAATCGAAATCCCAAGTGCAAGACCGAATCCACTTCACGCAGCGCTCGCCCTCGTAGACCACGCACTCCGGCTGGCAGCGCATGCAGCCGGGCAGGCGGTCGCTGACGTTCATTTTGGGATTGACCTTGACGTCCTGACTGAAGCGGGCGACTTCCTTGCCGCTCTCGTCGACGATGGTCTTGCCGTCGGCGGAGATGCGCAGCATCAGCTTCGGGGTTTCGATCTGGGCCTTGGCGTCGGCGGCCAGCACGGGGATGCTGGTGAAACTGAATGCGAGGCCGATTGCCAGGAGCAGATGTTTTGTGAAGTGCCGGATCATGATGGTCTCCCTGGTGCGTGGCGTGATGTTTCTTTGTAGCACAGGGGCTACGCGGCGAGTGGCCTCGTTTCAGATGCCTTGATCACGCGCGATCTTCCTCAGTGTGGCCACGCTCAAGCCGGCTTCGTCCGCGTGCTGCATGGCCCGCTTCAGGCGGGCTGGTGCGGTGCGGCCGGCGCAGCCGTGCAAGGGGTCGGCGTTGAAGGCCTCGAGCATGCCCTGCACCAGCTTGAGCCGGTCGTGTTCGCGGCCGGTGAGCCAATCCTGGATGTCGAGTACGTCGGCGGCGACCGCTTCGGCCAGGTCGCGGTGCTGGTTCCAAAGGCTGCCGACATCGCCGCCGACGGCAAGACCGGCGATGTTGCTCACGAGGATGTAGAGGTTCTTGCGCACCAGCTCCCATTCGAGCGAGGCGGCGTCGGGCAGGGTGCGGGCGGGCAGGTCGAGGGCGCCCAGGGCGGTGACCAGGCGACCGGCGGCCGGGCCGAAGGCGGGCGAGGGCAATAACGGTTTGGCGTCCATGCCTTTTTTCTTTTCGAACCAGACCGAGATGACCGTGGGCTCGCTGAGCTTGTGGCCGATCCAGTCGCGCGGCAACAGTTCGTTCTGCAACAGGCCGATGCGGTTCTTCCAAACCGGCGGCAGATTGGCGAGCACGCTGTGCAGGTCGGTCTCGGCCACCGCGACCAGGACCAGCGCCGGCTCGGGCCATTTGGCGGCGACGATGTCCATGTCGTCGCCGCGGTTGACCGGCACCACCGTGTGGCCGGTGCGCAATAGGCCGCCGGCGAAGACGCGGCCGAGTTGGCCCAGGCCGATGAGAACGACGTTCTTGTCCATGATCCCCTCCTTGGTTCGAATAGGACGATTGTAAGGCCGGCTTCCGGGGTGATCCTAAAGCCTAGTAAAATCATCAGGATTAGTTAGGGAGCCTGTCCATGACCTTTGCCGCACCGACCATCAAGTCCTTCCAGCCGCCGCGCCGCACCCTGATGGGGCCGGGCCCGTCCGACGTGCCCCAACGCATCCTCGATGCCATGGCCCGGCCGACCATCGGCCATCTCGACCCGGCCTTCACCGACATGATGGAAGAGATCAAGCAGCTTTTGCGCTATGCCTTCCAGACCGAGAACAAGCTGACCTTCCCGGTGTCCGGCCCCGGCTCGGTCGGCATGGAGACCTGCTTCGTCAACCTGGTCGAGCCGGGCGACAAGGTCATCGTCTGCATCAACGGCGTGTTCGGCGGCCGCATGGTGGAGAACGTGAAACGTTCGGGCGGCATCGCAATTACCGTGGAAGATGCCTGGGGCGAACCGGTGAGCCTGGCCAAGGTGATGGATGCCTTCCAGGCGAATCCCGATGCCAAGCTCTTGGCCTTCGTCCATGCCGAGACCTCGACCGGCGCCCAGTCCGACGCCCAGGCCCTGGCCGAACTCGCCCGCCGGCACGGCGCCCTGACCATCATGGACTGCGTGACCTCGCTCGGCGGCACGCCGGTGCTGATCGACGAATGGGGCATCGACGCCGCCTATTCCGGCAGCCAGAAATGCCTGTCCTGCACGCCGGGCCTGTCGCCGGTGACCTTCAGCGAGCGCGCCATCGAAAAGGTGCGTGCGCGCAAGAGTCCGGTGCAGAGCTGGTTCATGGACCTGAACCTGGTGCTCGGCTACTGGAGCGGCGAGGGCCGCCGCACCTATCACCACACCGCGCCGATCAACCCGCTCTACGGCCTGCACGAGGCCTTGGTGATCCTGGCCGAAGAGGGCATCGAGCACGCCTGGGCCCGCCACCGCGCCATGCACGAGCAACTCAAGGCCGGCCTGGAGAAACTGGGCCTGCGCTTCGTGGTGCCGGAAGGCGCCCGCCTGCCCCAACTCAATTCCATCACCATCCCGGCCGGCATCGACGATGCCGCCGCGCGCGGCCGCCTGCTCAAGGAGTTCGATCTGGAGATCGGCGCCGGCCTCGGCACCCTGGCCGGCAAGATCTGGCGCATCGGCCTCATGGGCTACAGCGCCAGACAGGAGAACGTCGACTACTGCCTGAAGGCGCTGGCTGCCGTGCTGGCCGAGCAGCCGCTGGCGCAGGCCGCGGCTATTTGAACAGCAGCAGGGTGCCGCTGCCGATCAGCAGGACGCTGATGCCGCGCTTGAACAGTTCTTGATTGATCCGCAGATGGATGTGGCCGCCGATGTACAGGCTGATCGCCATCACCGGCAGCATCAGCGCGATCAAGAGCCCGCTCTCCAGGTTGTACAGCCCGGTCGCCAGATAGCCGATCAGGCGGTTGGCGCCGTCGAGCATGAACATGGTGGCAAAGGTCGCGCGAAAGGCGGTCTTGTCCAGGCCGCGCAAGTGCAGATACACGACGTAGAAGGGGCCGCCGGTGCCGAACAGGGTGCCGACCAGGCCGCCCAGGCCGCCGGCCGGGATGGCCCAAAGCCGGCTATGGCCTTCATGCGGCTGTGGCGCCAGCAGGGAATAGATGGCGTAGACGATGATCAGGCCGCCCATGACCTTGGTCAGCAGCGCCGCATCGAGGGTCTTGAACAGGTACAGGGCGGTGAGCACGCCGATCAGGGTGAACGGCAGCAGCGGCAGGATCTCCCGCCAGACGATGGCCGAGCGGTTCTTCAAACCCTGGCTGGTGCTCGCCAGATAATCCAGCAACACCACCATGGGCACCGCCGTGGTCAGCGGCACGCCGTCCAGCACCAGCAAGGGGATCGCGATCAGGCCGGAGCCGAAGCCGGCGACGCCGCGCACGAGGTAGGCGAAGGCAATGATCGCCACGGCATAGACAAAGTGCAGGTCGAATGAGATTTCGGGCATGGGGCGTTCACGCTACGGGGTTGGTCAGCGTGCCGACGCCGTCGATCACGACCTGGACGCTATCGCCGGCAAGGATCGGGCCGGCACCGGACGAAGTGCCGCAACTGATGATGTCGCCCGGGTTCAGGGTCATGTCGTGCGAGAGTCGGGAGACGATCTCATGCGGTCCGTAGAACATGTCGGCAACCGGGTAGTTCTGTTTTTCCGCGCCGTTGACCAGGACGCGCACCGACAGGCTTGAAGGATCGACCTCGGTGCGGATGCCGGGACCGAAGGGGCCGAAGCTGTCGTAGCCCTTGGCTCGCGACCACTGGACGAAGCTGGGGTCGCACTTGAGGATGTCGCGGGCGGTCACGTCGTTCACGCAGGTGTAACCGAAGATGTACGCGCCGGCCTCGGCCGCGCTGACGCCGCGGCAGGTTTTGCCGATCACCACGCCCAGTTCGCCCTCGAACACGATTTTCCCGGCATAGCCGGCGGGCCGGCGGATCGTCTCGCCCTCGGCCAGGTAGCAGGTGTCCGGCTTGATGAAATAGAGCGGGTGCTCGGGTTTGGACAGGCCTTCAGCCTTGGCGCGCTCGTGAAAATTGTTCCACAGGCCGATCAGCTTGCCGGGGATCACCGGCGTGAGCAGTTTTACGGCCGATAGCGGCAGGCTGACGCCGGTCGGCCGGGCGTCGGCAAACAGCTCGCCGCTGTGGACGCTGATGGTGTCGGCCTCCAAGGTGCCGATCTGGCTCTTGCCGGCGTGCGCAAAGCGAATCCAGTAGGCCATGCTTATTACCCCCGTTTGTTTTTTAGGAATCCGTCCGCCGACGGTTTCCCTGGCACGAGTTTAGATCAAGCCGCGAGCCGTTTGGTGAATTTTGGTCGTGGCCTGCAAGGGCCGCTGCGCCGGCCCGGCAGTTTGCCATCGTCAGCGGCTGCCTAGGCCGTTTTGGGCCGCACGAAATCGCCCAACGTCCGGAGCAGGTGGTCGATGTGGAAAGGCTTGGTCAGATAGGCGCTGAAGCCGGCCAGTTCGCCGCGCTTGAGGTCATCGGCCATGGCGCTGGCGGTCAGTGCGATCACCGGCGTGTCACGCAGCGCGCCGATGGCGCGAATCCGCTGCAAGACCTGATAACCGTCGAGACCGGGCAGGCCGATATCGAGCAGGATGGCATCGGGCCGCTCGTGCTCGAGCAAGGCCAGGGCGGCCTCGCCGGAATCGGCCGTCAGCAGCTTCAATTCCGGCCAATGGTTGGCCAGGGCCTTTTCCACCAGCCGCATATTGATGGCATTGTCCTCGACATAGAGCAGGGTGCCGGCTCGCCGGCCGGCCGGTTCGGCGGTGCCGGGGCGGGGCTGCGCGGCCGGTCTTGCCGCCGGCTCAGGGGTGGCCTGGGTCAGAGCGAATTCCACCCAGAAGGTGCTGCCCTTGCCGACGGTGCTCTCAACGCCGATCTGGCCGCCCATCATTTCGGTCAGCCGCTTGGTGATCACCAGGCCGATGCCGGTACCCTCGACCGGCCCCATTTCCGCGCCCAGCCGATTGAAGGCCTCGAACAGCTCCCGCTGGCGCTCCATGGAGATGCCGGGGCCGGTGTCCTCGACGCAGATGCGCAGGCGATCCGGCGCCGGGGTCTGGCAGCGGACCTGCACGCTGCCGTTGGCGCGGTTGTATTTGATCGCATTGGAAGTCAGGTTGAGGACGATCTGGCGCAGCCGGGTGAAGTTGGCGAGAACAGCGAGGCTCGCGCAGTCGCCAACCTCGAAGTCGAGGCTGATGCCGCGTTCGCGCGCCAGGGGCTGGACCAGCGAGCGGCATTCCTCGATCAGCTTGGCGACCGGCACGGCCGAGAGCGGAATGTCCAGGCGGCCGGCCTCGATCTTGGCCAGGTCGATGACATCGCTGATCAGTGCGAGCAGGTGGTTGCCGGCCCGGGCGATCTCGCGGATGTTTTCCTGATGCTCCGGATCGAGTTGCGGGTCGAGTTCGATCAACTGGGCGAAGCCGAGCACGGCATTGAGCGGCGTGCGCAACTCGTGGCTCATGCTGGAGAGGAATTCGGATTTGGCGCGGCTGGCGCTTTCCGCCCGCTCCTTGGCCTCCTTGAGCGCCGCCACGGTGCGTTCGAGCTCCGCCGTGCGCTCCGCCACCAAGCGCTCGAGCTCTTCGCGGTATTGCCTGAGGCTCGCGTCGCGCTGCTGGAGCTGCCTGAGCATGTCGTTGAAGCCATCGGTGAGCAGGCCCAGCTCGTCATCGCTCTCCTTGACCGCACGGGTGCCGTAGTCGTGGGTCGTGGAGACCCGGTGCACCGTCTCGGTCAGGCGCACGATGGGGCTGGCCAGGGCGCTCGCCAGCGGATGCGAAATCAGCAGTGCCAGGATCAGGGCGGTGACCAGCACGACCAGGCTGATCAGCAGCACGCTGAGCATTTGCGTATACAAAGGGGCCAGGCTGCTGACCAGCAGGAGCTTGCCCACGGGTTCGCCCTTGAGCTCGATGGTCCGGCAGAGCATCAAGCGGTCGAGGCTGAACCGGGTGTAGGGGCAGGCGGCCAGGGATTCACTGGAGACGGCGGCCATTTCTGCGGCTATCGAGCCGGTGCGAGCGCGCGGCGCGGCGCCGAGGTAATCGGCAAAGCGCCGGCCCGATTGGGTATAGATGGCCGCATACAGCACATGGGTTTCTTTGTGCAGGGTGGCCAAAGCCTGATCGGCGGCGGCGCTGTCTTCGAAGACGACGGCCGGGGCCAGGTTGTTGGTCAGCACAGCGGCGAGACTGGCGAATTTTTCCTCCAGGCCGGCCTTGGCCGAGGTGATGTCCTTCACCAGCGAGGCCGCGGCGAACAGCCCAACCAGCACCGCGCAGGCCAGCATGATGGCGAGGCGCAGCTTTTTCTGGATGGGGTAGTCCTTGAAGCCAAGCATACCGTTCAGTCCGGGGAGGTTGTGTAAAGCGTACGCGCCAGTTTCAGCAAATGCGAACTCAATTTAAGTCCGGCCTTGTCCGCGGCCGCGCTGTTGATCTCGAATTGGACGCGGTCGTTCGCGATGACGAACTGGATGATGCCGCCGCCGGCGGCGAAACCCTTCTGGTCGGCCACCGTCAGGACATTGAGCTGGCGGCTGCGCTTGATGACCTGGCTGAGGGTATCCGGCCTCATGGCGCCGACAAAGGCGATATGGCATTGGCTCAATTGTTGCAGGTCGGTAAGGCGCTGCACGGCCAGTTTGCGTTGATGTACGGTATTGCCGGCGATGCCGTTAAGCAGGCCGTCGAAGGGGTCTTCGCCCAGCACGCACAGCATCAGCTGATCGCTGCCGGCCAAGGCGCTGGCCGGCCATTCGGTGAATTGGGCGAAGCGGTAGAGGAAGGCGGCCTTGATCTGGTATTCGGCGCTATCGGCCGCCCGCGCTCCGGCCAGGCCGAAAGTGAATCCGGCCAGCAGCAAGGCAAGGAGCGGGGCGAGCGCCGGCCGAGGCACGATCAGAAGCGCCAGCGGGCCTGTGCATAGAGACTGCGCGGCACGTCGCTGGCCGCGCTGTCCTGGCCGGTGAACTCGAAGTGGCGGTCGTCCAGCAGGTTCTGGCCGACCAGGCTGAGTTCCAGGTCCTTGCGCGGCCGCCAGGCCAGGCGCAGGTCGAGCCGGCTGTAGTCGCCGACCGCCTGGTTTTGCACGCTGTCGACGTAATAGAACATGGCATCGAGGTCGAGGTCTTGCCGCAAGCGCGCATGCGAATGCAGTTGGAACTGATTCTTCGGGCCGCTGCCCTCGATGGTCGCCTCGGTAAAGGTATCGGTGCTGCCGGGCTCGGGCTCGGCATCGAGGTGCAGGCGGGAATAGCTGGCGCGCAGTCGCCAATCCGGGGTGACCTGCCAGGCGCCGCTGAGTTCGAAGCCGTAGCTCTTGGCCCGGAACAGGTTGCCGAAGACATAGGTCGGTGGAAATGGTGGCAATACTTGTTCCAGCGAGCGCAGGTCATCGTAGTCGTAATAGAACAGCGCGAGGTCGCCGCTCAGGTCGGGCCGGAATTGCTTGCGCCAGCCGGCCTCGTAGGCGGTGAGCCGTTCGGAGTCGAATTGCCGGCTGCCTCTGTAAGAGATGGGATTGAAAGGCGCCAGGTTGGTGAGCTTGAGGGTGATGTCCCGATCCGAGTGGGAGGGCGTGCGCACCGCGCGCGACCAGGCCGCCCACAGGGCCTGGCTGTCGTCCATCTGCCAGAGCAGGCGGGCGCTGGGCTGCGGCGCCATGCCGGTGGCTTCGTTGTGCTCGAACTTGCTGCCCAGGGTGAGCACGAGGTCCGGCCGCAGCCGGATCTCGTCCTGCACGAACAGGTTGTAGAGCGCGGTGTCATCCTTCGTCTGGCTGAACGAGACGGTGTTGGAGCCGACCAACTCACCCGAGACCAGCCGATAGCCGCCGCCCCAGACGATCTCCTGGCTTTGCCCCAGGCGGAAGCGGTGCTGGAGATCGAAGTCCCAGGTGTCGATGCGCTGGCGCAGCACGGCCTCGCGGCGCTCGGCGCGGTCGGCATAGAGCTGCACCTGCAGCTCCCCCTCGCCCAGCCGGCGCTGCCAGCGCGCCAGCAGATTGGCGCCGTTCACCCTTGCGGTCTCGGGCACCAGCACGTTGCCGGCCTGGGCCGGGCTGACGGTGACTGCGGTCTGGTCGACGTCGCCGTCGTAGACATCGCCCTGCAAGGTGAACTGGTCGCTGCCGCTCAACTCGTTGTCCAGGCGGAAGCCGGCCCGCTGCATGGACCAGCCGTCATGGGCCTCGCTGCCGGGCGTGCCGATCGGCGTGCCGTTCTGGTAGGGCGCATGATCGGTGAGGTCGAAGGGTTCGCGCGAAGTCAGCTTGGCATAGCCGCGCAGATGCATGCCGCTGCCCAGTTCGGTGCCGTAGCGGAAGCCGGCTTCGTTGTCGTGCGTGCCGGCGCGGGCGTAGGCCAGGCCGCCTTGGGTATCGGCCGCCTTCTTGGTGATGATGTTGATCACGCCGTTGACCGCATTGGCCCCCCAGAGCGTGCCGCCCGGGCCGCGGATCACCTCGATGCGTTCGATGTCTTCCAGCAGGGTGTCCTGCACGTCCCAATAGACGCCGCCGAACAGCGGCGAATAGATGCTGCGCCCATCCATCAGCACCAAGAGCTGGCCGGCCCAGCGGCCGCCGAAGCCGCGCACGCTGACCGACCATTTGTTGCCGTCGATCTGGCCGATGTGCACGCCAGGCGCCAGGCGCAGGGCCTCGGCCAGGCTGGTGACACCGGCGCGCTGGATGTCCTCGGTGGTGATGACGTGGATGGCGGCCGCCGCCTCGGCCAGGCGTTGGCTCTTCTTGGCCACCGAGGTGATCTCGATCGCCATCAGTTCTTCCAGGCTGAGTTGGCTCAAGTCGGCCGAGACGGCAAGGGCGTTGCCGGAAAAGGCCAGGAGGCAGGCGAGGTGGAGCAGTCTGGCGGGGATCATGGCGAGGTGGCAGTGGCAGTAAATGATGGCCCATTTCACGTGCGTAGGCCTGGGCTGTCAAGCGCTAGGTCGATGTTGGTTGTTGGGCGCCGGCCAATAAAAAAGCCCCGCCGAAGCGGGGCTTTTTCTTAGGCTTGAACGGCGGGTACCGAAATTACATCATGCCCATGCCGCCCATGTCGCCGCCACCCGGCATGGCAGGCTTGTCTTCCGGATGCTCGGCGACCATGCAGTCGGTGGTGAGTATCAGGCCGGCCACGGAGGCGGCGTTCTGCAGCGCGGTGCGGGTGACCTTGGTCGGGTCGAGCACGCCCATTTCCATCATGTCGCCGTACTCGCTGGTCTGGGCGTTGTAGCCGTAGTTGCCCTTGCCGCCCATCACCTTGTTCACCACCACCGAGGCCTCTTCGCCGCAGTTGTGGACGATCTCGCGCAGGGGCTGCTCGATGGCGCGCAGCACGATCTTGATGCCGGCGTCCTGGTCGTGGTTGTCGCCCTTGAGCTTGGCGATGGCGGAACGGGCGCGCAGCAGGGCGACGCCGCCGCCGGGGACGATGCCCTCTTCCACCGCAGCGCGGGTGGCGTGCAGGGCGTCTTCCACGCGGGCCTTCTTCTCTTTCATCTCGACCTCGGTGGCGGCGCCGACCTTGATCACTGCCACGCCGCCGGCCAGCTTGGCCTTGCGCTCTTGCAGCTTCTCCTTGTCGTAGTCGCTGGTCGCCTCTTCGATCTGCTTGTTGATCTGGGCGATGCGGGTCTTGATCGCGTCGGCAGTGCCGGCGCCGTCGATGATGGTGGAGTTCTCTTTGCCCACCTCGATGCGCTTGGCCTGGCCCAGGTCCTGCAGGGTGGCCTTCTCCAGCGACAGACCGACTTCCTCGGCGATCACGGTGCCGCCGGTGAGGATGGCGATGTCTTCCAGCATGGCCTTGCGGCGGTCGCCGAAGCCGGGGGCCTTCACGGCCACGGTCTTCAGGATGCCGCGGATGTTGTTGACCACCAGGGTGGCCAGGGCCTCGCCGTCGACGTCCTCGGCGATGATCAGCAGGGGCTTGCCGGCCTTGGCCACTTGCTCCAGCACCGGCAGCAGG
>JACAEC010000057.1 GCA_013389055.1 Hydrogenophilaceae bacterium | reverse complement strand
GCGGTCACCGGCGCCACCGTGGTGTCGCACTACCAGACCGAGCGCGACGTGCGCATGAACATCGGCGATTACGTCGAGCTGGGCGGCTATACCTTCACCTTCCAAGGCGCCACTCCCGTGCCCGGCCCCAATTACCAGGCCATGCGCGGTCGGGTCGAGGTCAGCCGCGATGGCCGGCCGCTGTTCACCATGCGCCCGGAGAAGCGGGTCTACAACGCCTCAGGCATGCCGATGACTGAGGCCGCCATCGACTATGGCCTGTTCCGCGATGTTTATGTCTCCCTGGGTGAGCCCTTGGTCAACGGCGCTTGGAGCGTGCGGGTGTACCACAAGCCCTTCGTCGACTGGCTCTGGCTCGGTGCCCTGTTCCTCGCGATCGGCGGCGCCCTGGCGGCTTCCGACCGGCGTTATCGCATCGCCTTCAAGAAGGATGCCCAAAAGTCCAGCGCGGCGGCGGCCCCGGCCGTCGAGGGGCAGCGGGCATGAAGCGTTTCATCCCCTTCATCGTCTTCGTCGTCCTCGCCGTCTTCTTCTATGTCGGCCTGTCGCTGAACCCGCGCGAGGTGCCCTCGCCGCTGATCGGCAAGCCGGCGCCCGCCTTCGAGCAGCCGCAGTTGTTCGAGCCGGCGAAGACCTTCGCGCCGAAGGATATGCAGGGCCAGGTCTGGCTGTTCAATGTCTGGGCCTCCTGGTGCGTCGCCTGCCGCGAGGAGCATCCCTATCTGGTCGAGCTGGCGCAGGCCAAGCGCCTGCCCATCGTCGGCCTCAACTACAAGGACCAGCCGGACGCCGCCAAGGGCTGGCTGGCGCAGTTGGGCAATCCCTACACCCTGTCGGTGGTCGACCCGGAAGGCAAGATCGGCATCGACTACGGCGTCTACGGCGTGCCCGAGACCTATCTGATCGACCGGACCGGTCTCATCCGCTACAAGCACGTGGGGCCGGTTACGCAAGAGGCTTGGCAGGAGAAGTTCGAGCCGCTGCTGAAGGAGTTGGGGGTATGACGCATCGATTTCTGTCTGTGTTGTTGTGCGGCTTGTTGGCCCTGCCGGCGTTCGCCGACGAGGCCCAGCCCAATGCCGAAGACCCGGTCATCGAGCAGCGCATGAACAAGCTGGCCGAGGACCTGCGCTGCCTGGTCTGCCAGAACGAATCCCTGGCCGGCTCCCATGCCGATCTGGCGGCCGACCTGCGGCGCGAGATTCGCCAGCAGATGCAGGCCGGCAAGGACGACCAGCAAGTGGTGGAATATCTCACCAGCCGTTATGGCGACTTCGTGCTCTACAAGCCGCCGTTCAAGCCGGTCACCTTCCTGCTCTGGCTGGGGCCGGTGTTGTTCCTGGCCATCGGCATCGTCGTTTGGTACCTCACCCTGCGCCGTCGCCGCAATTTGCAAACCCCACAAATGAGCGATGCGGTGCGCCAGCAAGCGGCCCAGTTGCTGGCGGAAAACGAGGATAAACAATGAACATGCATTGGAGCGTGGGCCTATTCTGGGCGCTGGCTTTACTTTTTGCGGCGGTCGCCGCAGTCCTGGTCATGCGGCCGTTGCTGCGTCGCCGGGCACCAAGCGATGTGGCGGAACGGCGGCAGATCAATATCGCCGTCTACCGCGACCAGATGCATGAATTGGAGGCCGATCGCCGCAACGGCCTGCTCAGCGATGAACAATATGCCAGCGCCAAGGGGGAGTTGGAGGTGCGCCTGGCCGAGGATGCCCTGACCGAGGAAGCCGTGGGGGCGGTTGGGGTTGGTGGTCGCCGACGCTGGCTCGCTTATGGCCTGGGGGCCACGCTGCCGGTGGTGGCCTTCGGCCTGTATTTCCTGCTGGGCAATCCGCTGGCGATCCAGGTCGCGGCCGAGGGCGCCGAGGGGCCGGCCAGCATCGAGGCCATGGTCCAGGCGGCGGAACAGAAGCTCAAGGCCAATCCCAAGGATGCGCAGGGTTGGTTCACGCTGGCGCGCACCTATGGTGCGCTTGATCGCTGGCCTGAGGCCAAGCAGGCCTACCTCAAGGCCGCCGAACTGGTGCCGAACGAGGCCGCGGTCTGGTCCGGCCTGGCCGAGGCCGCGGCCATGCTGCAGGGTCGCAAGCTCGACGGCGAGCCGATGCAGCTGGTGGCCAAGGCCCTGCAACTCGACCCCAACGACCCCAAGGCCCACGAGCTGTCCGGCATCCAGGCCTTCCAGTCGCAGGACTATGCCCAGGCCGTGCATCATTGGCGCGCCTTGCTGGCCATGGCGCCCCCCGATCCCGAGTATGCCGCCGAGTTGCGTCGGGCCATCCAGGAGGCCCGGCACCTGGCCGAGCAGGCCGGCAAGCCGATCGACCTCGGCCCTTCCATCGGCGGCTCGATCGAGCTGGCCGCCAAGCTCAAGGGCAAGATCAGGCCGGAGGCGGTGCTTTTCGTGTTCGCCCGTCCGGTCGGTGGCCAGGGCATGCCCTTGGCCGCCTTCCGGGTCTCGGCCGGAGACTTGCCGATTCGTTTCGAGATCGATGACAGCCATGCCCTGGGCGATGCCAAGCTGTCCGATCACAAGCAGGTGCAATTGGTGGCGCGCATCGCCAATTCCGGCCAACCCAACGCCGGCAAGGGCGATCTAGAGGGGCGCTTGGAATCGGTCAAGGTCGGCAGTCGCAACATCAAGCTGGTGATCGACCGCGAAATGCCCTGATCCGCCTGTCCTGTCGGCGATGACGCAAGGCCGCATCCCTCACCGGGTGCGGCCTTGTGCTTTTCTCCCCGCCCGGCCGCACTACAATGAAAGCTGACCTCAGGATAAGGGGAGCTTCATGTTCGAATCGGCAGAGCTCGGCCACCAGATCGACAAGGCGGTCTATGCCAAGGAAGTGCCCAAGCTGCGCGAGGCCTTGCTCGACGCGCAGTTCGATTTCGCCGCCGCCAAGAAATTCGAGACCATCATCCTGGTCGGCGGGGTCGACGGCGCCGGCCGCAGCGAGACGGTCAACCTGCTCAACGAGTGGATGGACCCGCGGCACATCGAGGTGCACGGCATGGGCGAGCCTTCCGACGAGGAGCGGGAGCGGCCGCCGATGTGGCGCTTCTGGCGGGTTCTGCCGCCCGAGGGTCGGATCGGGGTGTTCATGGGCTCCTGGTACAGCTGGCCGATCCTCGACTATGTCTACGGCAACATCGACCAATCCGCCTTTCACGAGAAGATCGAGCGCGTCGCCCGCTTCGAGAAGATGCTGGTCGACGAGGGCGCTCTGCTGATCAAGTACTGGTTCCATCTGTCCAAAGACGGCCAGCGCAAGCGCCTGAAGTCGCTGGAAAAAGACCCGCGCACCCGCTGGCGGGTGAGCAAGCGCGACTGGGTGCACTTCGAGATGTACGACAAGTTCATCGATGCCGACGAGCAGGCCCTGCGCATGACCAGCACGGCCGAAGCGCCTTGGTACATCATCGAAGGCTCCGACGCCCGCTACCGGGAGCTGACGGTCGGCAAGATCCTGCTCGAGGCCATGCGCAAGCGACTGGACGAGCAGGAGAGCCCGAGCAAGGGCAGCCATGCCCCGCCGCTGTTGCCCTCGATCGACAACCTGCATGTCCTGAAGTCGCTCGACCTGACCCGCTCGCTGAGCAAGAAGGCCTACGATCGGGCCTTGGAAGAACAGCAAGGGCGCCTGGTGCAACTGGTGCGCGATCCCTTGTTCAAGGAGATCTCTGTGGTGGTGGCGTTCGAGGGCAACGATGCCGCGGGCAAGGGCGGCAGCATCCGCCGCATCACCGGCACCCTCGATGCCCGGCAGTACCAGGTTATTCCCATCGCGGCGCCGACCGACGAGGAGCGTGCCCGCCCCTATCTCTGGCGCTTCTGGCGGCACCTGTCACGGCGTGGCCGCATTATTTTATTTGACCGTTCCTGGTATGGCCGGGTTCTGGTCGAGCGGGTCGAGGGTTTCTGTGGTGAGATCGACTGGATGCGGGCCTATGGCGAGATCAACGACTTCGAGGATCAGTTGGCCCGGCACGACACCGTGGTGGTCAAGTTCTGGCTCGCCATCAGCAAGGAAGAGCAGATGCGCCGGTTCAAGGAGCGCGAGCAGACCGGCTTCAAGCGCTACAAGATCACCGAGGAGGACTGGCGCAACCGCGAAAAGTGGGACCAGTACGAACGCGCCGTCTGCGACATGGTCGAGCGCACCAGCACCGACTACGCGCCCTGGACTCTGGTCGAATCGAACGACAAGAACTTCGCCCGGATCAAGGTGCTGACCACCCTGTGCGACCGGATCGAGGCCTGCCTGAATGAGCGGCGCAAGCTGGCCAAGAAGCAGAACGGCAAGGCGGCCAAGGCCAAGACGAAAAAGAAGTAAGGCGTGGCGGGACGGTCCGCTTGCATGGGTCTTGACGGCAAAGTAGACTGACCAGTCTACTCATCGTCAGGTCCGCCATGGTCGCCGTTCAAGAGGTTCCCCAGGATACCCGCCAGCGCCTGCTGGACGCCGCCTGCGAAGTCTTCCGCGAAGAAGGCTATCAGGTCAGCATCGACCGCATCGCCGCCCGCGCCCAAGTCGCCCGGCAGACCCTGTACAACCACTTTCCCGGCAAGGACGCCCTGTTCGCCGAGGTGGTGCAACATGCCATCCAGTCGATCCTGGTCATACTGGATGGCGATGGCCCGGTGCGCGAAACCTTGCTCGCATTCGGCAATGCCTATCGCGAGAAGCTGCTGAGCCCCGAAGGCTTGGCGATCTTCCGGACCATGACGGCGGAGGCGCCGCGTTTTCCCGATCTGGCCAAACAGTTTTTCCGCCAGGGCCCGCTCACCACCCGCAAGCGCCTGGCCGAGTATCTGGCACTTGCCATGGCGACCGGTGCCCTGCGCCGGGACGACCCGGATTTCGCCGCTGAGGTGCTCACCGCCATGCTGGTCGATTTCGATCGCCTGCGCGGCCTGATCGATCTGCAAACCGATTTGCTCAAGCCCGCCAAGACGGCGCAGGTGGTCGATGCCTTCCTGCGCATGTTTGCTGCCGGAAAGGACACGCAATGAAACGCTTCGCCCTGATTTTCGCCCTGCCCCTGTTCACCGCCTGCGGCCCAGGCGGCAAGGATGCGCCGCCCGGGCCCGGTGGTGCGGCAGCCAACATGCCGCCGCCGGAGGTCGAGGTGGTCGAAGTCGGTCGCGGCGCGGTCACCCTCACGCCCGAGTTGCCCGGCCGGGTGGCCGCCGTGCGCACGGCGCAGGTGCGGGCTCGGGTCGAGGGTATCGTCGAGAAGCAGCTGTTCAAGGACGGCAGCGACGTGCGCGCCGGTCAGCCCTTGTTTCAACTGGACAATCGTACCTACCGCACCGCGGCCCAGGCGGCCGAGGCCGAGGTCGAGGTCAAGCGACTGAACCTGAAGCGGGTGGAATCGCTGTTGCCGATCAAGGCGGTCAGCCAGCAGGAGGCCGACGCCGCCCGCGCCGCGCTGAAGCAGGCCGAGGCCCAGCTCGCCCGGGCGAAGCTCGACCTGGAAAACACCACCGTGCCGGCCGCCATTTCCGGCCGCATCGGCCGCGCCCTGGTCACCGAGGGCGCCCTGGTCGGCCGCGGCGAGGCCACCTTGCTCGCCACCATCGAACAACTGGAGCCGGTGCACGTGCTGTTCACCCAGCCCAACGCCGATGTCCTGCGCCTGAAGGCCGCCCTCGCCGCCGGCAAGCTCAAGTCGGCGGAAGGGCGCAGCGTCGAGCTGGTGCTGGAAAACGGCCAACCCTACCCGCACAAGGGCCGGCTCACCTTCAGCGACATGAGCGTGGACCCCGGCACCGGCGCCATCACGCTCAAGGCCGAGTTCCCCAACCCCGAGCGCCTGCTGCTGCCGGGCACCTTCGTCCGCGTGCGCCTGGCCCAGGCGGTGGCGCCGGACGCGATCGCCGTGCCCCAGCGCGCCGTGCTGTCCGGCGCCCAGGGCCAGTTCGTGCTGCTGGTGGGGCCGGAGAACAAGGTGATGCCGCGGCCGGTGAAGGTCGGCGCCATGGCGGGCAATCGTTTCGTCATCGAGGACGGCCTGGCCGGCGGCGAGCGCCTCATCGTCTCCGGCCAGCAGAAGGCCAAGCCGGGCGCACCGGTCAAGCCAGTGGCCGCAAAGGCGAACTGACATGGCCCGCTTCTTCATCTACCGGCCCATCTTCGCCTGGGTCATCGCCATCCTGATCACGCTGGTCGGCGTGATCGCGCTGAAGAACCTGCCGGTGGCGCAGTACCCGCAGGTGGCCCCGCCGCAGATCGCCTTCAACGTCACCTATCCCGGCGCCTCGGCCCAGGTGGTCGAGGACACGGTGATCAAGCTGATCGAGCAGGAGATGAATGGCATCGAGCATCTCCTGTACATGGAGGCCTCGTCCGAGCTGGGCGCCGGCACCCTGACCCTGACCTTCGAGCCGGGCACCAACGTCGACATCTCCTCGGTCGAGGCGCAGAACCGCTACAAGCGGGTCGAGGCGCGGCTGCCGGAGGACGTGCGTCGCCTCGGTGTGCCGGTGACCAAGCCGCAGCGCAACTACCTGATGTTCGTCGCCATCCATTCGAAAGACGGCAAGCGCAGCGCCATCGACCTGGGCAGCTACGCCGCCGCCAACGTGCTCGACGAGCTGCGCCGGCTGCCCGGGGTGGGCGAGGCGATCATGTTCGGCAGCGAATACTCCATGCGCATCTGGCTCAAGCCGGAGCAACTCAACTCTTATGGCCTGACCCCGGCCGACGTGAAGCGCGCGTTGCAGGCGCAGAACGTCCAGCTCGCCACCGGCGAGCTGAACCAGGCGCCGGCGGCCAAGGGCGCCCAGGTCAACGCGGTGATCGTCACCCCCGGCCGGCTCGCCACGCCGGAGGAGTTCGGCAACGTCGTGGTCCGCGCCCTGCCCAGCGGCGCCACGGTCAAGGTCAGGGACGTCGCCCGGCTCGAGTTGGGCGGCGACACCTACGAACGCTACGCCCGGATGAACGGCCAGCCCATCGCCGCCATCGCCGTGCGGGTGGCGCCCGGCGCCAACGCGCTGGACGTGGCCAAGGCGGTGAAGACGCGCATGTCCGAACTGGCCAAATACTTCCCCAAGGGCGTCGATTGGGCCGTGCCCTACGACACCTCGCGCTTCGTCGAGATCTCCATCTTCGAGGTGGTGAAGACCCTGGGCGAGGCGATGATCCTGGTGTTCATCGTGATGTACGTCTTCCTCGGCCACTGGCGCACCACGCTGATCCCCGCGGTGGTGGTGCCGGTGGCGCTGGCCGGCGCCACCGCCGGCCTCTACGCCTTCGGCTTCTCGATTAACGTGCTCACCCTGTTCGCCATGGTGCTTGCCATCGGCATCCTGGTCGACGACGCCATCGTCGTGGTCGAGAACGTCGAGCGCATCATGCGCGAGGAACACCTGCCGCCGCTGCAGGCCACGCTCAAGGCCATGGACCAGATCCTCGGCGCCATCCTCGGCATCTCGGTGGTGCTCTCGGCGGTGTTCATGCCCATGCTGTTCTTCGGCGGCTCGGTCGGCGCCATCTACCGCCAGTTCGCCACCACCCTGATCCTGACCATGGCCTTCTCGGTGCTGATGGCGCTGTCGCTCACCCCGGCCATGTGCGCCAGCCTGCTCAAGCCGAGCGAGGCCGAGGCCGACGAGAAACGCAAGTTCAACCGCTTCTTCGGCCGGGTGACCGAGCGCTACCGTGGCACCACCGCCCGCATCCTCGCCCGCAGCGGGCGCTGGATGGCGATCTACCTCGCCGTCGTGGTCGCCACCGGCTGGCTGTTCACCCAGCTGCCGGGCAGCTTCCTGCCCGAGGAGGACCAGGGCTATTTCATCTCCCTGGTCCAGCTGCCCGGCGGTGCCACCCAGGAGCGGACCGAGGCGGTGCTGTCGCAGGTCGAGCAGTTCTATCTCAAGCAGCCCGAGGTCGAGCGGGTCATCGGCGTGGTCGGCTTCTCCTTCTTCGGCCGCGGCCAGAACGCGGCGATCGTGTTCACCCGGCTGAAGGACTGGGACGAGCGCAGCGGCAAGGAACACTCGGCCCAGGGCATCATCGGCCGCGCCATGGGCACCTTCATGCAGATCAAGGAGGCCATGGTGTTCGCGGTCAACCCGCCGCCCATCCCCGAGCTGGGCGCCGTCGGCGGCTTCGACTTCCGCCTGCAGGACCGCACCAACCAGGGCCGCGAGGCACTGATGGAGGTGCGCAACATGGTGCTCGGCATGGCCAGCCAGGATCCGCGCCTGGCCGGCGTGCGGCCCGAGGGCCAGGAGCCGGGGCAGCAGGTCTTCCTCGACATCGACCGGGAGAAGGCCCAGGCCCTGCAGATCGACCTGGCCGAGCTCAACGACACCCTGGCTTCGGCCATCGGCGTCGCCTACGTCAACGACTTCGTCCGCGCCGGCCGCATCCTCAAGGTGCAGATGCAGGCCGACGCCGACCTGCGCAAGACGCCGGAAGACCTGATGAAGCTGCCGGTGCGCAACCGCCAGGGCGGCATCGTGCAGTTGGGCGAGATCGCCAAGCCCCGGTGGATCGTCGGCCTGCCCAAGCTCGACCGCTACAACGGCAGCCCCTCGCTCAAGATCGCCGGCGGCCCGGCGCCCGGCCATTCCACCGGCGAGGCGATGCAGGCCATGGAGGAGATCGCGGCCAAGCTGCCGCCGGGCTACGGCTTCGCCTGGTCGGGCACCTCGTTCGAGGAGCGGCTGGCCGGGGCCCAGGCGCCCATCCTGTTCGCCCTGTCGCTGCTGGTGGTCTTCCTCGCCCTGGCCGCGCTGTACGAGAGCTGGGCCATCCCCTTCGCGGTCATCCTGGTGGTGCCGCTCGGCGTGCTCGGCGCCGTGCTGGCGGTGCAGCTGCGCGGCCTGCCCAACGACGTCTTCTTCAAGGTCGGCCTGATCGCCATCATCGGCCTGTCGGCCAAGAACGCCATCCTGATCATCGAGTTCGCCCGCAAGCTGCACGAGGACGGCATGGAACTGGTCGACGCCACCCTGGAGGCCTGCCGCATGCGGCTGCGCCCCATCGTGATGACCAGCTTCGCCTTCATCCTGGGCGTGCTGCCGCTCGCCATCTCCACCGGGGCGGGCGCCGCCAGCCGCCATGCCGTGGGCACCGGCGTCATCGGCGGCATGATCGCCGCGACCGTGCTCGCCATCTTCCTGGTACCGGTGTTCTTCGTGGTGGTGCGCAAACTGTTTCCTGTGCGGCCGCGGGAGGAAATGAACCATGACTGACCGCCGCTTCGCCGCCGCCCGCCTGCGTCTGGCTGCTGCCTTCGCCGCCGCCTTGCTGGCCGGCTGTTCGCTGGTGCCCGACTACCTGCGCCCGGCCGCGCCGGTGCCGGCGCAGTTCCCCGGTATAGAGGCCGAGGCCAGCGAGGCCACCGCCCTGCCGGTCTGGCGCGACTATTTCGCCGATCCCGCGCTGCAACGGCTGATCGAGGCCGCGCTCGAGCACAACCGCGACCTGAAAATCGCCCTGGCCCGGGTGGAAGAGGCCCGCGCCCTGGCCGGCATCGCCCGTGCCGATCGCTTCCCGACCCTGGAGGCCCAGGCCACGGGCAACCGCACCCGCACCCCGGCCGATTTGAGCAGCACCGGCGCCAAGCGCACCAGCAGCCGCTACGACGCCGCCCTGAGCCTGACCGCCTTCGAACTCGACTTCTGGGGCCGGGTGGCCGCCCTGAGCGAGGCCGCGCGGGCGCAGTACCTGGCCAGCGACGAGGCGGCCAGGAGCTTCCGCATCGGCCTGATCGGCGATGTCGCCAACACCTGGTACCAGCGGCTGGAACTGGCCGAGCGCGAGCGCCTGGCGGCCGAGACCTTGAAGAGCCGGCGCGAGAGCCTGGAGCTCACCCGCAAGCGGCGCGATGCCGGCCTGGCCGGCGCCCTCGACGTGCTCGCGGCCGAAAGCCTGGCCGAGTCGGTGCGCGTCCAGTGGGCCGAACTCAAGCGCCAACGCCAGCAGACCGAGAACGCCCTGCGCCTGCTCACCGGCATGGCAGTCACCCTGCCGCAACCGGAACAGGCCGCGCCCCTGGCCGAGCTGGCGCCGGGCTTGCCGTCGGCCGTGCTGCTGCGGCGGCCGGACGTGCGCGCCGCCGAGCAGCGGCTGATCGCGAGTAACGCCAACGTCGGCGCCGCCCGCGCCGTCTTCTTCCCGCGCATCGCGCTCACCGCCAACTTCGGCAGCGCCAGCAGCGCCCTGTCCGGCCTGTTCGATTCCGGCAGCGAGGCCTGGCTGTTCCAGCCCGTGCTCAAGCTGCCCTTGTTCGACGCCGGGCGTAACCGGGCCAATCTCGATCTGGCCGAGGCGCGCAAGGTGGCCGCCGTGGCCGACTACGAAAAGACCGTGCAGCAGGCCTTCCGCGAAGTGGCCGACGCCCTGGCCGCCGAGGCCGGCTACCGCGAGCAGCTGGCGGCGGAGGCGGCCAATCTGCAGGCCCAGCAGGCCCGGCTGCAGCGGGTGCAGGCCCGGGCCGAGGCCGGCATCGCCAGCTATCTGGAAGTGCTCGACGCCGGCCGCGAGGCCTTCGCTGCCGAGCAGGCCCTGGCCGCCGCCCAACGCCAGGCCCAGGGCGCCCGCATCGCGCTGTACAAGGCCCTGGGCGGCGGCGACTGAGCCGCGCCCACGGGGCGCGATAATCCGGCTGGCCGCCCGGCGCTGTGCTATAGAAATATTAGGAATGACTAATATTTCGGAGCGGCGAGATGGAACCTCATGACAAGCAGGTCCCCCTGGATAAACAGACCCTGGCACAACAGGCCTACGACAAGGCCCTGCAATACGAACTCGACTACGGCTGCTGCCCGCAATGCGTGCTGGCGGCCATCCAGGAAACAGTCGGCGTTATCGACGACAGCGTAATCAAGGCCAGCCACGGCCTCTCCGGCGGCGGCGGCCTCATGGGCCAGGGCGCCTGCGGCGCCCTCACCGGCGGCCTGGTCGCCCTCAGCGCCAAGCGCGGCCGCGACCGCGACAAGCTGGACAAGGGTCGCTTCATCAGCAACTTCAAGAAGGGCCGCGAACTGGTCGAGCGCTTCCGTCAGGAATTCGGCGGCGTTACCTGCGAACAGCTCCAGCAATGCTTCACCGGTCGTACCTACGACATGTGGAACGAGGCCGAATACAAGGCCTTCGACGCGGCGCGCGGGCAGCAGTGCGCGCGGGCGACGGCGACGGTGACCAAGTGGGTGGTGGAGATGCTGTAGGGATGGTTTGGTAGGGCGCATTAGCCGTTAGGCGTAATGCGCCGGATGGATTTGAATTACACACCGTGCAATGGGACGGTGGCCTGGATAGAAGTTGTTGGTTCACGTAAGGCCTACGGCCGGGGCCGCCCGGCCGTAGGCCTGTCGTGCACGAAAAGCCCTGCGTAATTTGTTGGGAGCTAGCTGATCAGAATGCAAACGTTATTAGCCATCTAAATTGGTGGCGTGCCCATCAACGGCCGCATGGTCGTCAGCAGATTGGCAAACACCTGCGGATGTTCCTTCTCCTGCTGTTCCAACAACTGCTTCATCTGATACCGCTGCATCGGCATCGAAAAACACGCCGGGCAGTTCTCCGAGATCACCGGCAACCCCGCATTCTTGGCGAAGTCCCGCGTCTGCCGCTCCCGCGCATAGACGAAAGGGCGGATGACCCGCACGTCGCCGGCGTCGTTCAGGTAATGCGCCTGCATGGTGCGCAGCTTGCCGCCGAAGAAGGCGGACATGAGGAAGGTCTCGGCCAGGTCGTCCAGGTGCTGGGCCAGGGCCAGCACGTTGTAGCCGTTCTCCCGCGCGGTGCGGTAGAGGATGCCGCGCCGCATCCTGGAACAATAGGCGCAGAAGGAGTCGCCCTGCATGTGGGTCTCGGCCTGCGCGACGATGGGCTGGCTGTCGTAGAAGTAGCGCACGCCCAGTTGTGCCATGTAGGGCTTGAGCGGTGAGGGGTCGAAGTCGGGCGATTGCGGATCGACGGTGCAGGCGGCCAGCTCGAACTTGATCGGCGCCTTCTTTTGCAGGTGCAGCAGCACATGCAGCAGCGACAGGCTGTCCTTGCCGCCGGACAGGCCGAGCAGCACTCGGTCGCCGTCGCGGATCATCTTGTAGTCGCCGATGGCGCGACCGGCGGCGGTGAGCAGGCTGCGGCTGGGTTTGACCGCGCCGGCCGCTGCCGGCTCGAGCACTGCGCTCATAGCAAGGGTGCGATCAGCGTTTCGAGTTTCTGTTCGGCCACCGCACCGGTGTAGTTGGCCACGGGTTTGCCTTCGCGATCGAGCACCAGGGTGTAGGGCAGGCCGCCCAGGCGGTTGCCGGCCGAGGTGCTCAACTGGCCGGCCTCGGGGCCGCCGATCAGGATGGGGTAGTGGATGCCGATCTCGTCGACATAGCTTTGCACCCGGCCTTGCTCGTCCAAGGCGACGCCGATGAAGACCAGGCCCTTGTCGCCGTATTTCTCCTGCAGCTTGATGAAACCGGGAATCTCCTCGCGGCAGGGGGGGCACCAGGGCGCCCAGAAGTTGATGACCATGACCTTGCCCAGCCACTGGTTGAGCGGCTGGGGCTTGCCGTCGAGGTCGGGCAGCGAGGCCGCCAGCACGGCAGCGACGTCGATTGCGCCGCTGGGGCCGGCGGTGTCGGCCGCCGGCGTGGTATCGCTGAGTTTTTTGTAGACGAAGGCACCGGCCACGCCGAACAGGGCGGCGACGATGATGACGCTCAGATGATGGCGCTTCAGCTTCATGGCATGCCCTTGTCCAGGCTTTGCAGGAATTTCTCCGGCGGCTCGTAGCCGATCACCCTAAAGCCCGACTGCTGGCCGTTCTTGTCGAAGAAGATCAGGCCGGGCGGGCCGAACAGGTTGAAGCGCTTGAGCAGGGCCTTGTCGTCGGCGCTGTTGGCGGTGACGTCGACCTGGAGCAGCACGACGTCCTTCAGCCGGGCCTGCACCTTGGCATCGGCGAAGGTGATGTGCTCCATCTCCTTGCAGGAGGTGCACCAGTCGGCATAGAAGTCGAGCATCACGGCGCGGCCCTTGGCGGCCTGGATGGCGGCATCCAGTTCGGCGATGTTCTTCACCCGCTGGAATTTCAGGGCCTGCGGCTCGGCCGCGGCGGCGCTGGCGGTGCCGCCCTTGAAGATCTGCAGGGGCTGCAGCAGGTCGCGGCTGCCGCCGAGCGCGCCCAAGAGCAGGCTGATGCCGGCGATCAGGGCGATCATGCCCACCCCTTTCCAGAACCGGTGCCAACCATGGGCGGTGGCTGCCAAGGGATCGAGCGCCTTCATGTACATGGCGGCGATGATCAGCAGCGTGGCCCAGAGCAGCATCACGACGACCGGGGGCAGCAGCGGCGACACCAGCCAGATGGCGATGGCCACCATCAGGGTGCCGAAGAATTTCTTCACCGCCTCCATCCAGGCGCCGGCCCGCGGTAGCAGGGCCCCGGCTGAGATGCCGACCAGCAGCAGGGGCACGCCCATGCCGAGGGCCATGAAGAACAGCGAAACCCCGCCCAGGATCATGTCGCCGGTCTGGCCGATGTAGAGTAGGGCGCCGGCCAAGGGCGCGGCCACGCAGGGGCCGACGATCAGGGCCGAGATGGCGCCCATGGCGAAGACGCCGGTGAACTTGCCGCCCTTGATCTTGTTGCTGGCCTCGGTGAAGCGGCTTTGCAGGAAGCTCGGCAGTTGCAGGTCGTAGAAGCCGAACATGGACAGGGCGAGGGCGACGAAGATGGCGGCGCCGGTGCCCAGGGCCCAGGGGTTTTGCAGGGCGTTGGAGATCAGGGTGCCGGACATGCCGGCGGCGACGCCGGCCATGGCATAGGTGATGGCCATGCCCAGGACGTAGGCGAGCGAAAGCATGAAGCCGTGGCGCTTGGTGATCTCATGGCCCTGGCCGACGATGATGCCGGACAGGATGGGGATCATCGGGAACACGCAAGGCGTCAGCGCGAGCAGCAGGCCGAAGCCGAAGAAGCTGGCCACGACCACCCAGAAGCTGCCGCCCTTGAGCATGGCGGCGATCTGGCCGGATTCCGAGGTGTCGGCCGGCTCGGCCGCCTTCGCTGCCGGGGTGGTGGCTGTCGGGGCCGCGGCGGTGGCGGCACCCAGGTTGAGGTCGAAGCTCTTGTCGATCGGCGGGTAACAAACGCCCTTCTCGCTACAGCCTTGGTAGCTGGCCTTGAGCTTCACGGCGCCGCCGGTGGCGGGCAGGCCTTCCAGCCGCACCGTGGCGGTGAGGTCGTCGTGATAAACGAACATCTTGCCGAAGTTGGGGTCGGTCTTTTCCTCGGCCTGGGGCAGGTCGACTCCGGCGACCTTGACGTTGGCCGGGCTGACCACGCTGAACTTGATCTTGTCGCGGTAGAGGTAATAGCTTTTGGCCAGGTCGAAGCGGGCGGTCACGGCATTGTTGCCGGCCGGGCTCAGGCTAAGCTTGAAGGCCTGGTCGGCCGGCAGCAACTCAGGCTCGCCGCCGGCGAGTTCGCCGGCCAGTTGCTTGAGGCTGGCCAGGGGCTGGAAGCCCGGTGCCGGAGCGGCGGCGGCCACGGGTTGCAAGTTGAAACTGGTCTCCTGCGGGGGGTAGCAGACCCCGGCGTCGGCGCAGCCTTGGTAGACGGCGGTGAACTTGAACGGCTTGGGCGTGCCGGCATAGCTGACCGGGATGCGGACCTTGAAGCTGTCGCGCAGGGTCTCGACCTTGCCGAAATATTCGTCGTCCTTGATCTGGCCCTTGGGGATGGCCGGGGCGCCCAGCGTGGCGCCGTCGGCCGTGAACTTGAACTTCTCCTTGTACAGGGCATAGCCCTTGGCCACCTGGAATTGCATTTCCAGATTGGCGTTGTCGACCAGGCGGGCACTGACGCGGAAGGCCTGCTCGGGTTCGAGCAAATCCTCCTCGGCGCGCAGGGGCAGGGCTGCCAGCATGAGCAGGGCGGCGGTTAGGATAAAGCGCATAGTCTCTCCATTTATTCCAACGGTCGGGGCCGGGTTTGCGCAGACAGCCAGTCCAGGTAAGCTGGCAGGCCTTGCGTTAGTTCGACGGCGATCAGTTCCGGTAGTTCATAAGGGTGGTTTTGCCGGAGGTAGCTTTCCAGGGCAGCATACCGCTCGGCGGTGGTCTTGATGAGAATCGGCACCTCGTTGTCGTTGTGGATCTTATCCTGCCAGCGGTAGACCGAGCGGCAGGGGGCCAGGATGCTGACGCAAGCGGCCAAGCGTGCTTCCACCAAGGCCTCGGCGAATTTGCCCGCGACCTCGGCATCGGGCAAGGTGGTGAAGCACAGCAAGGCCTGGGTCCCTGACATTTTTCTAGAAGATCGATTCGGATGAGATTCTTGGCATTGGCGATTATAGCTTTGGCGTTTCCCGCGCTGGAACTGACGGGCATCGTCTGGATCTGGCAATGGGCCGGCTGGTGGACCCTGGCCTGGCTGGGGGCCGCCATGCTGGCCGGCGTGGCGGTGCTGCGCATCGAGCAGGCCGAGTTGCTGCCGCGCCTCATGTTCTCGGCCTTCGAGGGGCGCACGCCCTTGGCCGTGCTCTGGGAAAGCGGCCGCCGCATCTTGGCCGGCGCCTTGTTGATCCTGCCCGGCGCGATCAGCGATGCCGTCGCCCTGGTTCTGCTCATTTGGCCTGCGCCGCCGCGACCGCGCGGCCCCCGGGCGGCCAACGACGATTTCATCGAAGGCCAGTATCGGCGCGAGGATTAATCGAGCTGCTGCTTGAGATGGCGCAGGCCGACCAGGAGCACGGCCGAGGCGGGGATGGCGAGCAGCACACCGAAGAAGCCGAACAACTGGCCGAAGGCCATGAGGGCGAAGATCACCGCCACCGGGTGCAGGCCGACCCGCTCGCCGACCAGGCGCGGGGTGATGACCATGCCCTCCAGCAACTGGCCCAGGCCGAACACCGCCCAGACCGGGATCAGCGCGGCCAGTTCGCCGTGCTTCATCAAGCCGGCCAGGCTGCCCAGCAGCACCCCGACGATCACCCCCAGATAGGGCACGAAGACCAGCACGCCGGCGACCAGGCCGACCGCCAGGGCGTAATCGAGGCCGACCAGCCACAGGCCTAAGCTGTAGAACACGGCCATGACCAGGATGACGGCGACCTGGCCGCGGACGAACTCGGCCAGCACGGTGTCGACCTCGCGGGCGATCGCGATGGTCTTGGCGGCGATCGGTTTGGGCAGCCAGGCGGCCAGATTGGTCAGGATGTGGTCCCAGTCGCGCAGCAGATAGAAGGTGACCACGGGCACCAGCACCAGATTGGTCAGGAAGCCGAGCACGGCCAGGCCGCCTTCGCGTAGTTGCGGCAGATAGGCGGTGAGCTGCTGGCCTTGGCCGAGTTGGGCCTTGAGCCAGTCGCTGAACTGGGTGTGGTCTTGCATGATGTCCACGCCCAAGCTGTCCTTGAGCCAGGGCAATAGGGTCTGTTGCACCCATTCTAGGGCCTGAGGCAACTGATTCATCAGCAGCCGGGCCTCGGCCTGCACCAAGGGCGCCAGCACCAGGGCCAGCAGCACGAAGATCAGCACCAGGCCCAGCAGGACCAGGCTGGTGCCCAGGCTGCGCGGCAGTTTGCGGGCCTCCAGGCGGTCGACCAAGGGGTCGCACAAGTAGGCTAGGGCGGCGGCCAGCAGGAAAGGGGTGAGGATGGGGGCGAGCAGATACAGGAGGGCGAGCCCCCCGGCGGCGAGCAGCAGGCCGAGGAGGGCACGATTGGCGGCGGGTTTTGGCTCCATCTGCGTTAGAATAACATTGTTTTTTCACACCTTTCCTGCCCACTCCCGTGACTACCCAATCTGGACTTTCCTATCGTGATGCCGGGGTCGATATCGACGCCGGCGATGCCTTGGTCGATCGCATCAAGCCCCATGCCAAGAAGACCATGCGCCCCGAAGTCTTGGGCGGCATCGGCGGTTTCGGCGCCCTGTTCGAACTGACCGGCCGTTTCAAGGAGCCGGTGCTGATCTCCGGCACCGACGGCGTCGGCACCAAGCTGAAGCTGGCCTTCCAAATGAACAAGCACGACACCATCGGCCAGGACCTGGTGGCGATGAGCGTCAACGACATCCTGGTCCAGGGCGCCGAGCCCTTGTTCTTCCTCGACTATTTCGCCTGCGGCAAGCTCGACGTCGACGTGGCCGAGCAGGTGGTGGCCGGCATCGCCCGCGGCTGCGAGTTGTCCGGCTGTGCCCTGATCGGCGGCGAAACCGCCGAGATGCCCGGCATGTACCCGGCCGGCGAATACGACCTGGCGGGCTTCGCCGTCGGCGCCGCGGAAAAGTCCCAACTGATCACCGGCGAGAAGATCAAGCCGGGTGACGTGGTATTGGGCCTGGCCTCGAGCGGCCCGCACTCCAACGGCTATTCGCTGATCCGCAAGATCGTCGAGGTCAGCGGCGCCGATCTCGCCAGCGCCTTCCACGGTCGCAGCCTGGGCGAGACCCTGCTCGAGCCGACCCGCATCTACGTCAAGCCGCTGCTCGCGCTGATGCGGGAGACCGAGGTGAAGGGCCTGGCCCACATCACCGGCGGCGGCCTGCTGGAAAACATCCCGCGCGTGCTGGCCGATAACCTGACCGCCGTGATCGACGCCAAGTCCTGGCCTTTGCCGCCGGTGTTCCAGTGGCTGATGGAACAGGGCCGCGTCGAGCCGCGCGAGATGCATCGCACCTTCAACTGCGGTATCGGCATGGTCGTCATCGTTGATGCTGCCGACGCCGATGCCGCCAGCCGCTTCCTGGCCGAGCGGGGCGAGACCGTCTATCGCCTGGGCCGCATCGAGCAACGTGCCGAAGGCCAGCCGCAGACCGTCGTGGTTTAACTTTAATCCCCTCCCCCTCTGGGGGAGGGTTAGGGAGAGGGGGCGCCGGTACGGCGCCTAACGGCGCCCGCCCTCACCCGGCTTCGCCACCCTCCCCCAGAGGGGGAGGGAAATACTTTTGGGGTTTTGATGCGCGTAGTCATCCTCATCTCCGGCCGCGGCAGCAATATGGAGGCGCTGCTGCGTGCCGGACTGCCGGTGGAGTTCGCCGCCGTCATCAGCAACAAGGCCGAGGCCGAAGGCCTCAAGATCGCCCGCGAACTCGGGGTCGAAACCGCGGTGGTCAACCACAAGGACTATCCCGGTCGCGAGGCCTACGATGCGCGGCTGGCCGAGGTGATCGACGGTTACGCTGCCGAGCTGGTGTGCCTGGCCGGCTTCATGCGCATCCTCTCAGACGGCTTCGTCCAGCGTTATGCCGGGCGCATGCTCAACGTCCACCCCTCCCTGCTGCCGGCCTTCACCGGCCTCGACACCCATGCCCGCGCCCTGGCGGCGGGGGTCAAGCTGCACGGCTGCACCGTCCACTACGTCACCCCGGAACTGGATGCCGGGCCGATCATCGCCCAGGCTGCGGTGCCGGTGCTGGAAACCGACACTGCCGAAACCCTGGCGGCCCGCGTGCTGGCCCAGGAGCACCGCATCTATCCCCAGGCCGTGCGTTGGATCGCCGAGGGCCGGCTCAGCCTGACTGCGGACGGCCGCACCTGTTTGCAAGGCAGCCAGGCCGAACCGGCCGTGCTGATTTCACCCCAGGGCTGAAGCCGTGGCGGGCGTTCTAAACAAGTCGCCCTCCCGTCGCCTGCTGGCCGCCCTGGCCGCTTCCCTGCTGCTGCATCTATGGATCACCGGCGGCATTTCCTTGCCCTCGTTCGTCGAGGTCGAAGCACCGCCGATCGAAGCGCGCCTGATCGGGCCCTCTCCCAAGACAGCGAAAGCAGCACCGACCAAACCGGCAGCACCCCAAGTCAAGCCTCCCCCGCAGCCGCGCACCGTGCCGGCGGTCGAGCCGACCGCCGAAGTCGCAACCGTCGCCGAGCCGCCCGTCGAGCCGGTGCCGGCAGTTGCCGCCATGCCGCCGGCCACGCCCGAGGACGTTCAAACCGAGCCGACACCGCCGGCCTTGCCCGAGGCCTTCCGGATCCGCTTCCTGGTCCAGGGCAACGAAGGCGGGCTGACCCTCGGCCGGCTCGATCACATCTGGCGCCGCAGCGGCGACCACTATTCCCTGGTCGGCATCGCCCGGGCGACCGGCCTGTTCGCCGTGTTCTATTCCGGCCTGCTCAGCCAGACCAGCGACGGCCGCATCACTGCCGCAGGCCTGCGGCCGGAGAACTATTGGATGCAGCGGGGCAAGAAAAGCTATACCGCTGCCTTCGACTGGGGGCGCTCAGCGGTGCGTCTGGGCGGCCCCTATGGCGCGTTGCCGGTCGAGGCGGGGGCTCAGGACTATCTGAGCGTGGTCTATCAGGTCGCCCTGTTTCCGCGAGCGAAGGCCGGCAGCGTGGTCGTGGTCAACGGCAAGCGGGCGAAGTCATACCGCTATCAGGAATTGGGCCGCGAGGTGATCAGGCTGCCGCTGGGCGAAGTCGAGGCGATCCACCTGCGCATCGGCCAGGGCGGCGAGGAGGGCGATATGGAGTTGTGGCTGCGGGCCCAGCCCCCACAATTGCCGATCAAGATGTATCTGATCGACAACAAGGGCCGCACCGGGGTGTTGCTGGCCGAGGCGATCGAGTAGCTAATTGCCGATGCCGATGCCGATGCCGAGCGCGGCGCGGGTGGTCCGGGCCAGCGCCATGGCCTCCTCGAGCGTCGGCGCCAGGCAGTTGTAGTGGCCCATCTTGCGGCCCGGTCTGGCCTCGGCCTTGCCGTAGAGATGCAAGTGCACGCCGGGGTGCTTGAGCAGTTCCAGCCAGCGCGGGCCGTGCGCCCAGATATCGCCCAAGAGATTGACCATCACCACCGGGCTCAGCAGGCGGGGGTCGCCCAGCGGCAGGCCGCAGAGCGCGCGCACCTGCTGCTGGAACTGGTCGCAGGCAGTGGCGTCCAGGGTGTAATGGCCGCTGTTGTGCGGACGCGGCGCCATTTCGTTGAACACGATGCGACCGTCCTGCAAGACAAAGAATTCCACCGCCAGCACCCCGACGTAATTCAGGCCTTGGGCGATCTTGCCGGCCATATCGCGGGCCTGGGCGGCAATGGCGTCGGGCACGCGGGCGGGCACGATGCTGATGTCGAGGATGCCGTGGGCGTGCTGGTTTTCCGCCACCGGGAAGATGGCGATCTCACCCAGGGCATTGCGCGCCAGGACCACGGAGACTTCGCGTTCCAGCGGCAGGAAGCCTTCCAAGAGACAGGGCACCGAGCCGAGCTGCTCGTAGGCCGCCACCAGTTCGTCCAGGCTGTTCACCCGGGCCTGGCCCTTGCCGTCATAACCCAGCCGGCGGGTCTTGAGCAGGGCGGGCGCACCGATTTGGGACCAGGCATGGAGCAGGTCACCGGCATCTTCGATGTTGGCGAAGGGGGCGGTCGTACAGCCGAATTCGCGCGCGCGGGTCTTTTCGGCCAAACGGTCCTGGGCCACGGCCAGGGCTTCGGCTGCGGGGGCGACCAGGCAGCGCTGGGCCAGGAAGGCCATGCTCTCGGCCGGGACGTTCTCCCATTCGGTGGTCACCGCATCGCAGGTCTCGGCCATGCGCTGCAGGGCATTGCGGTCGCGGTAATCGGCGCACAGGTGTTCGTCGGCCATCTGGCCGGCCGGGCTGGCGATGTCGGGATCGAGCACCACCACCTGATAGCCCATAGTGCGGGCGGCGATGACGAACATGCGGCCGAGCTGGCCGCCGCCGACTACGCCGAGAGTCGCGCCGGGTAGCAGCATCATGCCTCGGGCAGCTGCATCGCGAGCACGGACTCGGTCTGCGTCTTGCGGAAGGCGATGAGTTTTGCGCGCAGGGCTGTGTCCTCGTTGGCCAGCAGGGCGGCGGCGAACAAGGCGGCATTGGCGGCGCCGGCTTCGCCGATGGCGAAGGTGGCGACCGGAATGCCCTTGGGCATCTGCACGATTGAGAGCAAGGAATCCATGCCCTTCAAGGCTTTGGACATCACCGGCACGCCGAGCACCGGCAGGTGGGTTTTGGCGGCGACCATGCCTGGCAGGTGGGCGGCGCCACCGGCGCCGGCGATGATGCACTTGAGGCCGCGCTCGGCAGCGCTGCCGGCATAGTCGAACAGCAGATCGGGGGTGCGGTGCGCCGAGACCACGCGCTTCTCGAAGGGGATGCCGAATTGCTCGAGCAGGTCGGCGGCAGCGCGCAGGGTGTCCCAGTCGCTGGTGCTGCCCATGATCAGGCCGACGAGAGGTTTGGACATGGCGGTCTCGCGCAAAAAAACGTAATGATACCGGCCCCGCCCCTTGGCGCGGAAGCCGCCTAAAGACTAGAAGGGCAGGGCGACGTGCGGGGCCGCGGCCAACAGCACCTTGCGGAAGGCCTCCTGGATGCGGGTGATCGCCGCCTCGCTGTCGGCCTCGAAGCGCAGCACGATCACCGGCGTGGTGTTGGAGGCGCGCATCAGGCCGAAGCCGTCGTCGTATTCCACCCGCAGGCCGTCGATGGTGATGACTTCCCGGGCGCCGTCAAATTTTGCGCTCTGCTGGAGTCGGGCGATCAGGGCGTGCGGCTCGCCTTCCTGCATCTTGATCTGCAACTCGGGCGTATTGACGGTGTCGGGCAGGCCATGCAGGGTGGCGTCGATGTCGGCCTGCTTCGACAGGTATTCCAGCAGGCGGGCACCGGCGTAGAGACCGTCGTCGAAGCCGTACCAGCGCTCCTTGAAGAAGATGTGGCCGCTCATCTCGCCGGCCAG
>JACAEC010000027.1 GCA_013389055.1 Hydrogenophilaceae bacterium | reverse complement strand
TAGTACGCCATGTTCAACCTCTGGACCCTGCTCGGCCTGGTGTTCCTGCTGATCGCCAGCGCCGGCCTGGTGCTGCCGCTGCTGCCGACCACGCCCTTCGTGCTGCTGGCGGTGGGCTGCTTCGCCCGCTCTTCGCCGCGCATGCACGCCTGGGTGCTGTCGAGCCGGCTGTTCGGGCCGACCGTGCGCAACTGGGAACAGAACCGCTGCATCAGCCGCCGCACCCGCTGGGTGGGCCTGAGCCTCATGCTGCTCTTGGGCGGGGTGTCGGTGTTCCATTTCATCCAGGCCGAATGGCTGCGTTATGCCGGACTGGTGCTGATCGGCATCGGCAGCGCGGTGCTGCTTTCGCTCAAGGTCTGTCCGAACGATTCCCAAACCTAGCCATCTTTCCATCTTCGTCCTCCCGCGGATGCCGGAGCCCAGTCAAATCAAACAACTGGATACCCGCCTGCGCGGGTATGACGAACAAAGCTCTGGGCTATATTGAGATGCCCATGGCCCATGCGAGGAAGGCTGATCATGGCGCGACGTTCCTATCCCCCGGCCAAGGTCTACGGCCTGCTGGAGCCGGGCCCGGTGGCGCTGCTGACCACGGCCGGCAAGGCCGGGCCGAATGTGATGACCATGTCCTGGCTGACCATGATGGAGTTCGAGCCGCCGCTGATCGGCTGTGTGGTGAGCGGGCGCAATTTCTCCTTCGAGGCCCTGAGAAAAACCAAACAGGGCGTGATCGCCATCCCCACCGTCGAACTGGCGGACCAGGTGGTGGCGGTAGGCAATTGCTCGGGCTGCGAGGTCGACAAGTTCGCCGAATTCGATCTCACGCCGCTGCCGGCCGAGCAAGTGGCCGCGCCGCTGGTGAAGGAGTGCTATGCCAACCTGGAATGCCGGGTGGCCGACGGCCGGCTGGTGAACCAGTACAACTTCTTCATCCTGGATGTGCTCAAGGCCTGGGTCGGTACTGCTTGGAAAGACCCGCGCACCCTGCACCATCGGGGCAAGGGCCGGTTCTTTGTGGCGGGCGAAACGGTGAAGCTGAAGCCGAAGGCGAAGTAGCCGCGCTTAGATCGCCTATAAGGCGTTTGTATTGTCATTGCGAGTGGAGCGAAGCTCCAGCATCTGAATCCGCTTGGTTATGGATCGCCACGGCGCTTCGCGTCTCGCGATGACAGCCTTCCAGCTTCTTACAGCACGACCTTGACCATGGGGTGCGCGGTCAGCTCCAGGTAGAGCGCGTCGAGCTGCGACTTGGAGGTGGCGCGGATGGTGCAGGTGACGGACAGGTAGTTGCCCGAGCCGGAGGCGCGCATCTCGACGGTTTCGGCGGCGAAATCGGGGGCGTGGCGCAGCACGATCCCGACCATGGTCTGGGCGAAGTCCTCGCTGCGGCTGCCCATGATCTTGATCGGGAAGTCGCAGGGGAATTCGAGCAGGGTGTCTTCGCTCATGCCGCCCGCATCACCGTCTGCTTGAATGCCTGATAGGCCGCGTGCATCCGCCAGAACAGCGGGCCCGGCTTGCCGTCACCGACCAAATGGCCATCGAGGCGGGTCACCGCGGTGACTTCCTTGGTCGAGGAGGTCAGCCAGATCTCGTCGGCGCCGCGCAGTTCGGCCTCGCCGACCTGCCGCACTTCATGGGCGAAGCCCTGGTTTTGGGCAATCTCCAGCACCACGTCGTAGGTGATGCCGGGCAGCATGAGGTTGGATTTGGGCGGCGCCAGGATGACGCCGTCCTTCACCACGAAGATGTTGCTGGCCGCGCCCTCGGTGAGGTGGCCGTCGCGCAGCAGAATGGTCTCGGCGCAGCCGGCATCGACCGCCAGTTGCCGCAACAGCACATTGGGCAGCAAGGCGATGGCCTTGATGTCGCAGCGCAGCCAGCGGTTGTCGACGGCGGTGACGGCGGCAACGCCCTGCTCGACCAGCTCGCGCGGCGGCGTGGTCAGCGGGTTGCTCATGATGAACACGGTCTGCCGCACGACCTTGGGGAAGGCGTGGTCGCGCGGGGCCGGACCACGGGTGACCTGCAGGTAGACGCCCTGGTCCTCGGTTTCGGCCGCGGCGACGATGCGGGCGATGCACTCGGCCCACTCGGTCTCGCTGTAGGGGTTGGCCAGACGGATGCCGTCCAGGCTGTGCTGCAGGCGGCGCAGGTGCTCGGCCAGGCGGAAGGGCCGGCGGTCGTAGACGGGGATGACCTCGTAGACGCCGTCGCCGAAGACGAAGCCGCGGTCGAGCACTGGAACCCTGGCTTCTTCCAGCGGGAGATATTCACCGTTCAGGTAGACGAGGGACATAGGTTCGGTCAGCGGTCAGCGGTCAGCGGTCAGCGGTCAGCGGTCAGCGGTCAGCACTGAAGATAGCGACCTACAGCTTGATGTCAAGCTGATGGCTGAAAGCTGACCGCTTAGCGCTTTCATCACTTGAACATGAGCAGCAGACTGTCCCAACCGCGGCCGATGATATTGGCCACGCTGACACCCTGCAAGGCGACCAGGGGGAAGTCGCCGACCGGTTGGCCGTCGAGGCTGAGGCGCAGGTTGGCCACCTTCTGGCCGCGGCTGACCGGGGCGAGCATGGGGTTGATGAAGTGCAACTCGGCCTTCACCCGCTTGGCGGCGCCGCGCGGCACGGTGACGAAGAAGTCGTTGAGGAAGCCGGCCTGCACCTCGTTTTCGCTGCCCTTGTACAGGCGGATGCGAGCCACCGCCTGGTTGGCGTTGTAGAGGCGAGCGGTCTCGAAGAACTGGAAACCGTAGTTGAGCAGCTTCTGGCTTTCCATGGCGCGGGCCGTGTCCGAATTGGTGCCGACCACCACTGAGAGCAGGCGCCGTTGGTCGCGCCGGCTGGAGGCGATCAGGCAATAGCCGGCGCTTTCGGTGTGGCCGGTCTTGACGCCGTCGACGTTGGGGTCGAGCCAGAGCAGGCGGTTGCGGTTGGGCTGGGTGATGCCGTTGTAGGCGTATGCCTTCATGGAATACAGCCTGTAGAACTCGGGGAATTCACGGATCAGCGTGGTGGTCAGCCGGGCCAGGTCGCGCGCCGTGGTGTAGTGCTGCGGATGCGGCAGGCCGGTGGCGTTGACGAAACGGGTCTGGCTCATGCCCAGGCGCTTGGCGGTCTGGTTCATCAGCGCGGCGAAGCTGTCCTCGCTGCCGGCGATGGCCTCGGCCAGCACGATGCAGGCGTCGTTGCCGGACTGCACGATCATGCCCTTGAGCAGGTCTTCGACCAGGGCCGGCCGCTTGGGGTCGAGGAACATGCGCGAGCCCTCGGCCCGCCAGGCCTTCTCCGACACCACCAGCGGCTGGTTCAGCGCCAAGCGGCCGTCGCGGATGGCGCTGAAGGCGATATAGGCGGTCATCAGCTTGGTCAGCGAGGCCGGCTCGATGCGGGCGTCGGGGTTGCGCGCGGCCAGCGCCTGGCCGCTCTGGACGTCGACCAGCAACCAGGCGCGCGCCTCGATGGCAGGCGGCGGCACCGGCAAGGCGGCAACGGCCGGACCGGCCAGGCTAAAACAGAGCAGGCTCAGCAGTATTTTCAGTCTCTTCATAATGCTCTCATCCATACGGTGCACTTCATTAATTGTCGCTCAGCCCCCGAGCTCGATCTTGTAGGGCCGAATGCCGAAGGCATCCTGGATCACCCGCGTGGCCTGTTCCAGCGCTTCGGCATTGGGGAAAGGCCCAACGTGCACCTTGTGCAGATTGCCGGTCTGCACGCGCCGCACCGCCACCCCCAGTTTCCGGCTGAGCCGCACGACCAGATCGTCGGCCGCCGCCGGGTTGCCGAAGGCGCCGACCTGCAGATACCGGCCCGCCGCCACAGCCTTGGCGACACCCGGCGCCGGGCCGGCGGCCAGGGGCTGGGCCTCGACCAGCGGTTTGGCCTCGATCAGCGGCGTGGGTTCCAGTACCGGCTGTTCGACCCGGGCGATCTGCACCCCCGAGCCCGGCGCATCCTCCGGAAACAGCCGCTCGACCTCGACCGGGGTCACCCCGCGCAGGATGTCGAGCTTCCAGGCCGCGGTATAGGTGACGTCGATCAGGCGGTCGTCCTTGAACGGCCCGCGGTCGTTCACCCGCAGCACCACACTGCGGCCGTTCTTCAAGTTGGTCACCCGGACGTAACTCGGGATCGGCAGGGTCGGATGCGCCGCGGTCATGCCGTACATGTCGTAAATCTCGCCCGAGGCGGTGGCCTTGCCGTGATAGCGCCGGCCATACCAGGAAGCCAGGCCCTGCTTCTTGTAGGGCTGTTCGCTCGCATCGGGTGCGAACTGCTTGCCCAGCGCCGTGTAGGGTTTGTTGGCATGGCGGTGCAAAGGTTCCCGTTTCGGCACCGCATCGGGAATCGCCGCCATATCGGCCGGCGGGTTGTCGCCCGGGCCGTCGTCCAGGTAATAGCCGCCCTTCTTCGCTGCGCCCGAATCCGTCACCGACGGCCGCGTGGCCACGCTGGAGCAGCCGGCGAGATAGATCGCAGTCATGACCAAGCCGAGGATCGGGCGCAGCATGGGCATGCTCCTAGGTTTTGACCAGCTTCTTGTGGCTGGCCGCGCTCATCACGATGCCGAAGCCGATCAGCACGCTGACCATGGAGGTACCGCCATAGCTCACCAAGGGCAAGGGCACGCCGACCACCGGCAGGATGCCGGAGACCATGCCCATGTTGACGAAGGCATAGGTGAAAAAGGTGAGCACCAGGGAGCCGGCCAGCAGGCGGCCGAACAGGCTGGGCGCCACCGCGGCAAGGGTCAGGCCGCGATAGATGATGGCGGCATAAAGCAGCAATAGCAGCAGGTTGCCGATCAGGCCGAACTCTTCCGAGAACACGGCGAAGATGAAGTCGGTGGTGCGCTCGGGCAGGAAATCGAGATGGGCCTGGCTGCCGTTCAACCAGCCCTTGCCGGCCATGCCGCCGGAGCCGACGGCGATGGTCGATTGGATGATGTGGTAGCCGGCGCCGAGCGGATCGGAACTGGGGTCGAGCATGGTCATCACCCGCTGGCGCTGGTAATCGTGCAGCATGTGCCAGGCGAAGGGCAGGGCCGCCCCGGCCAGGGCGATGCCGCCGAAGATGATGCGCCAGGACAGGCCGCCGAGGAACAGGACGAAGACACCGGAGGCGCTGATCAACAGGGCAGTGCCCAGGTCCGGCTGGCGCACGATCAGGCCGACCGGGATCAGCAGCAACACCGCGGCGCTGGCGTAATGGCGGGCGCTCAAAATCTCCTGCTTATTGTGCAGATACCAGGCCAGCATCATCGGCACCGCCAGGCGCATCAACTCCGAGGGCTGGATGCGGGTGACGCCGACATGCAGCCAGCGGCGGGCGCCGTTGACCACATCGCCGGCCACGGCGACGCCGATCAGCAGGAGCACGCCGAGGATATAAACCGGCAGCACGAATTGCATCAGCCGCTGCGGCGGCACATGGGAGATGGCGATCATGGCGGTCACCGCGACGGTGATGTTGATCAGGTGGGCAGTGATCTTGTCGACGCTGCTGCCCGAGGCGCTGAACACGGTGGCGATGCTCGCCAACAACAGCAGGGCCAGCAAGCCGGCCAGCGGCCGGTCGATGTGGCCGAACAGGCGCCTGAGCATGTGCCGGATATTCATCGTCTCGGTATCTCCACAACGGCGGCCCGGGCCGCAGGCTCGGCGGGCGGCGCCACATCCTCGACCTCGTCGCCCTGATCGGCTGCGTCCTCTTTCAGGGCCTCGGGGATCTTGCCCAGCAGCCAGTAGTCGATCACCTTGCGCGCGATCGGCGCCGCGGTCGAGCCGCCGTGGCCGCCGTTCTCCACCATCACCGCGACCACGATCTTGGGATCGTCGGCCGGCGCAAAGGAGATGAATAGCGCATGGTCGCGATGCCGGGCCGCCACCCGGCTCTCGTTGTAGCGCTCGCCCTGCTTGATGCCGACCACCTGGGCGGTGCCGGTCTTGCCGGCGAACAGGTATTCCGCGCCGGCGCCGGCACCGGCCGCCGTGCCACCCGGCCGGGTGACATCGACCATCGCCTCCTTCACCAGGCGCAGGTGTTCGGGATCGAGCTGCAGCTGGGCCGCGATCTTGGGCGGCGCCTCGACGATACGGCCGGTCAGGGTGTCGCGCCAGCCGCGCAGCAACTGCGGCTGATAGACCTTGCCGTTGTTGGCCACGGCCATGGTCGCCACGGCCAACTGCAAGGGTGTGGCCAGGGTATAGCCCTGGCCGATGCCGGCGATCACCGTCTCGCCCGGCCACCAGGGTTGCTTGAAGCGCTTTTGCTTCCACTCCGGCGTCGGCATCAGGCCGGAGAGCTCACCCTCCATGTCGATCCCGGTCTTGTGGCCGAAGCCCAGTTGCGTGAGGAAGCCGGACATCTTCTGGATGCCCATCTCGTTGGCCAGGCGGTAGTAATAGGTATCGCAGGAGATCACGATGGATTTCTTGAGATCGACGATGCCGTGGCCTTCCTTCTTCCAGTCGCGATAGCGGTGGCTGCTGCCGGGCAGCGAGTAATAGCCGGGGTCGGAGATCACGTCGCCGGGCTTGCGGTAGCCCAGCTCGAGCCCGGCCAGGGCCATGAACGGCTTGATGGTCGAGCCGGGCGGATAGATGCCGCGCAGCGCCCGGTTGACCAGGGGCTTGTCCAGCGATTCGTTGAGCGCTCGCCAGTTCGCCACGTCGATGCCGTCGACGAACAGGTTGGGGTCGAAGCCGGGCTTGGAGACCAGGGCCAGCACGCCGCCGTTGCGCGGGTCCAGCGCCACCAGGGCGCCGCGGTAAGGACCGAATACCTCGGTGGCGATCTCCTGCAACTTGGCATCCAGATGCAGATAGACGTTGTTGCCGGCCACCGGCGGCGTCTGCGCCAGCACACGGACGGCGCGGCCGCCGGAATCGGTCTCCACCTGCGCGATGCCGGTGATGCCGTGCAAGATCGACTCGTAACTCTCCTCGATCCCGGATTTGCCGATATGGTCGCTGCCGCGGTAGTTGGCGGCATGGCCGTCGGCCACCAGCCTGTCCTCGTCGCGCTGGTTGATGCGGCCGATGTAGCCGATCACATGGGCGAAGGCATCGCCCATGGGGTATTGGCGGAACAGCCGGGCCTTCACCTCGACCCCGGGGAAACGGAAACTGTTGACGGCGAAGCGAGCGACTTCTGCTTCGGACAAGCGCATCTTGATCGGCAGGGTCTCGAAATTCTTGCTCTCGGTCAGCAGTTTCTTGAAGCGCTTGCGATCGCCGGCATCGATGTCGACGATCTCGGACAGCCGGCTGATGGTCTCTTCCAGCTTGCCCGTTTTGGATGGGGTGATCTCCAAGGTATAGGCCGCGAAGTTGTGCGCCAACACGGTGCCGTTGCGGTCGTAGATGATGCCGCGCGCCGGCACGTTGGGCGTGAGCGAGATGCGGTTGCTCTCGGCCAGGGCGTGGTAGCGGTCGAACTCGAACAGCTGCAGCCAGATGAAGCGGCCGAACAGCACGGTGAAGGCCGCCGCCACGATGCCGCTCGCCACCTTGATCCGGAAGTTGTAGCGGCGCAGCTCCTCGTCCGGATTGACCATCCGCAAAGACGTCGCCATCAGCCGCCGCGCACCTTATCCAAGCGGGTCGGCCGGCCGGTCAGCCGGTCGAGCACGAAAGAGGCGGGCATCCACAAGGCGGCGGTGACGATGCCGGCCGCGAGGTAGCGCCAGTCGGCCTCGCCATGGCCGTAGGCCAGGCCCAACAGCAGCACCAGCGCCTCCTGCAAGGGGAAGATCGGCGCCAGGTGCAAGGCCTGTCCCTTGGCCGTAAAGAAATCGAGCCGCCGGCGCAGCATCAACACCACGAAGGTGGCCACGCAATAAGACAAGGCATGGAGGCCGAACAGCACGCCGTGGGCGGCATCCATCGCCAGGCCGAGGGCGAATGCGGCGCCCAGCGCTGCCAGGCGCGGGGCATGGATGTTCCAGTAGATCAGAACCAGCAGGGCAAAGTCCGGCACCAGCCACAGGGCCGCTTGCGGCCAAGGCAGCACGGTGAGCAGGAAGGCGGCGACAAGACTGACGATCACCATCAGCCGGGTCGGCGGCCGGGCCAGTTCCTCGCCTTGCGGGATCAAGGGCTTGGCACTGCCGATGGCCGATTTGGAAAGACCGTTCATGAGCGCGCCTCCGGCATCAGGATCACCACGTGCCGATGCTGGCCGATGCCGCCGAGCGGCTGGCAGGTCGCCCGGGCGAAGGGGTTGTGTCGGGGCAGTTCGATCGCCAGCACCCGGGCCACCGGCAGGCCCGGCGGATAGATGCCGTCGAGGCCGGAGGTGACCAGGATGTCGCCGGGCTTGAGATCGGCATGCAGATCCAGATAACGGACCTCGAGCAGGCTATCCGAGCCCATGCCGGAAACCAGGATGCGCATGCCATTGCGCTTGGCCTGAACCGGGGCCGACTGGTTGTGGTCGGTCAGCAGGGTCACCTCGGACGAGGCCGGGAAGACCTGGGTCACCTGACCGATCAAGCCCGCCTCGTCGATCACCGGCCGACCGGCGATGACGCCGTGCAGGCTGCCGCGGTTGACGATGACCTTGCGCGAGAACGGGTCCTGCTCGGCGCGGATGATCTCGGCCGGCACCCGGCGCAGGCCGGGCTCCGGCGGCAGGCCGGCCAGGGTGTGCAGGCGCTGGTTCTCGGCCTGCAGGGCCTGGTATTCCTGCAGGCGGGCGCGCAACAGGCCGCGCTCTTGCAGCAATTGATCGCGCTGGTGCAACAACTCGCTGTGCACGGTGAAAAAGCCGCTGGCATTGCCGAGAAAGTCGAAGGGCCAGACGATGGCCTGCTGGGCCGGGTGGATCACCGCATTGAAGCCGGTGCGCACCTTGCCGAGGGCGTCATAGCGGGCATCGGCCGCCATCAGGGTCAAGCAGGCCAGGACATAGAGCCCGAAGCGGGCCGAGAGCCCCATCTCTCTGACGAACATCGGCGCCTGGGTTGCGGGAGACATGGCCTAGCTCAAATGCGGCACGCCGGGAAACGGCGTGCGGGAAATTTCGGGGAGACACCGGCACCGCCGACTCGGCAGCGGTCGGTTTGGCTTGGCAGAAACGGTCGGGCAGGTTTCAGCACCACCTCAGTCGTTGGTGAATACGGTGGACAGCCGATCCATCTCTTCCAGCGCCCGGCCGGAACCGCGCACCACGCAGGACAACGGCTCTTCCGCGATGATCACCGGCAGCCCGGTCTCTTCCATGAGCAGGCGGTCGATGTCGCGCAGCAGGGCGCCGCCGCCGGTGAGCACCATGCCCTTCTCGGCGATGTCGGCGCCCAGTTCCGGCGGGGTCTGTTCCAGGGCCGACTTCACGGCGGAGACGATGGTGTTGAGCGGCTCGGTCAGCGCCTCCAGGATCTCGTTGGAGGTGATGGTGAAGCTGCGCGGGATGCCCTCGGCCAGGTTGCGGCCCTTGACTTCCATCTCGCGCACCTCGGAGCCGGGGAAGGCCGAGCCCATTTCCTTCTTGATCGTCTCCGCCGTGGTTTCGCCGATCAGCATGCCGTAATTGCGGCGGATGTAGTTGATGATCGCCTCGTCGAACTTGTCGCCGCCGACCCGGACCGAAGTGGAATAGACCAGGCCGCCCAAAGAGGTGACGCCGACCTCGGTGGTGCCGCCGCCGATGTCGACCACCATGGAGCCGGTCGCCTCGGCCACCGGCAGGCCGGAGCCGATCGCCGCCGCCATCGGCTCCACGATCAGGTAGACCTGGCGGGCCCCGGCGCCCAGGGCCGATTCGCGGATGGCCCGGCGCTCGACCTGGGTCGCGCCCGAGGGCACGCAGATGATGATGCGCGGGCTCGGGTGGAACAGGCGGGTGTCGTGCACCTTCTTGATGAAGTACTTGAGCATCTGCTCGGTGACGTTGAAGTCGGCGATCACGCCGTCCTTCATCGGCCGGATGGCCTGGATGTTGCCCGGCGTGCGGCCCAGCAT
>JACAEC010000078.1 GCA_013389055.1 Hydrogenophilaceae bacterium | reverse complement strand
TACTTCTTCTTGGCTGCCGGCTTCCTGGCAGCAGTCGTCTTGCGAGCGACCGGCTTCTTGGCGGCGGGCTTCTTGGCAGCCGTCTTGCGAGCAACCGGCTTCTTGGCGGCTACTTTCTTGGCGGCGGGCTTCTTGGCTACCGCTTTCTTAGCAGCCGGCTTCTTGGCCGCGGGTTTTTTGGCGGCCGGCTTTTTGGCTACCGCTTTCTTGGCCGCGGGTTTCTTGGCGACAGCCTTTTTGGCGGCGGGTTTCTTAGCGGGGGCTTTCTTGGCGGCCGGCTTTTTAGCGGCGGTGGAAGGGGTGGTGAAAGAACTGCTCACTGCGGTTTCAAGCGCGCTGCTGGTCGTTTCGGCAGTCATATTAGACTCCTCTATGAAGTTAAGTTGCCTGACTCACATGCCTGTATCCAAGCATTTCCGCGCATTTCCGCGCGATGAAGCAATTCTAGAACTAAAAATTATTTGCGCTGCAAGTGTTTGTGTGCGAGGGGTGCAACTATTTTCTGCAGTGTGTTATCACGACAACAACACTTCGTTCGCGAACAATGCAGCGATGTCTTCGCGTCGACGAATGAGATGCGCGCGATCGCCATCGACCATGACTTCGGCGGCACGGGCGCGGGTGTTGTAGTTCGAGCTCATGCTCATGCCGTACGCGCCGGCGGAGAGGATGGCGAGCAGGTCGCCTTCCGCGATGACGAGTTCACGGTCGTGGCCGAGGAAGTCGCCGCTCTCGCAGACAGGACCCACGATTTCGTAGCGCCGCGGATCGCCGGCGCGGCTGCTCACCGGTACGATGTCGTGCCAGGCATCGTAGAGCGCCGGCCGCATCAGATCGTTCATCGCGGCATCGACGATGGCGAAGTCCTTGGCCTCGCCATGCTTGAGATACTCGACGCGGGTCAGCAACAGACCGGCATTGCCGACCAGGGAGCGGCCCGGTTCGAGGATGAGTTTCTGCGGACGGCCCGACAGCTTGCGCAAAAGGGTGCGGGCATAGTCGCCGACCACGGGCGGTGTCTCGTCGCGGTAGCGGATGCCGACGCCGCCACCCATGTCGAGATGGCGTAGCACGATACCGTCGGCGGCCAGGGCATCGACCAGTTGCAGCACCTTGTCCAAGGCCTCGGCGAAGGGAGCGGTCTCGGTCAGTTGCGAGCCGATGTGGCAGTCGATGCCGACTAGCTGCAGGTTCGGCAGCGAGGCAGCCAGGCGATAGACCCGTAAGGCTTCGTCATGGGCGATGCCGAACTTGTTTTCCTTGAGACCGGTGGAGATGTAGGGGTGGGTCTTGGCGTCGACATTGGGATTTACCCGCAGGCTGACCGGCGCGGTCTTGCCCAACTCGCCGGCGACCCGGCTGAGGTGGTGCAGCTCGCTCTCGGATTCGACGTTGAAGCAGTGGATGCCGGCGGTGAGCGCGGCGCGCATCTCCTCGGCCGTCTTGCCGACGCCGGAGAACACGATCTTGCCCGGGTCGCCGCCGGCCGCCAGAACCCGGGCCAGCTCGCCGCCGGAAACGATGTCGAAGCCGGCGCCGAGGCGGGCGAACAGGTTGAGGATGGCCAGGCTGGAGTTGGCCTTTACCGCATAGCAGATCAGGTGCTCGTGCCCGGCGAAGGCTTGGTCGTATTCGTGAAAGGTCGATTCCAGCGCGGCGCGCGAATAGACATAGGTTGGGGTGCCGTGGGCATGGGCGATGGCGTCCAGGGCCACGTCCTCGAAGTAGAGGCGGCCGTCGCGTCGGGTGACCAGATTCATTGCTGTGCGGGTGCGGTGGGTTGGGGTTTGGTGTCGTCCGGCAGATAGAGCGGCCCTTTTTTGCCGCAACCGGAGAGGGCGATCAGAAGGCAGATGAAGAGCACTCGGGACATGGCAGCATCGGTAAAATAGCGGTGACGCTTGAGTTTAGCATGGGGAAAACATGGAAGAACGCGAATACCAAGGCCTGGCGGATGCGGCGCTGAACCGGATCGAGGCGCGCCTGGAACAGACGACGGCCGATGTCGACTGCGAGCGGGCCGGCGGCGGCATCCTCGAGATCGAATTCGAGAATGGCTCCAAGATCGTGATCAACAAGCAGGCCGCGGTGCAGGAGATATGGGTGGCCGCCAGGAGCGGCGGCTTCCATTACCGCTGGGACGGCAGCCGCTGGCTGGACACCCGCAGCGGCGAGGAGTTGTTCGCCGCGTTGTCGCGTTTGGCCAGCGAGCAGGCGGGCGAGCCGGTCAGCCTGGACTGATCACCACCTTTATATAAATAGTCAGGCCAGGGCCGCCCGCGCCCGGGCGATGGCGGCCTTCACCTGGGCCGGCGCGGTGCCGCCGATGTGGTTGCGCGCGGCGAGCGAACCCTCCAGGGTGAGCACGGCATAGACGTCGTCGGCGATCAGGGCCGAGAAGCCCTGCAATTCGGCTAGCCCGAGATCGGCCAAGTCGCAGCCCTTGGCCTCGGCCGCGCGCACCGCGCGGGCCACCGCCTCGTGCGCCTCGCGGAAGGGCAGGCCCTTCTTCACCAGATAGTCGGCCAGGTCGGTGGCGGTGGCGAAGCCCTCGGCCGCGGCCCGGCGCATCGCCTCCGGCTTGACCCGGATGCCCGGCACCATCTCGGCCAGCAAGGCCAAGGTGTCGATCAGGGTGTCCGCCGCATCGAACAGCGGCTCTTTGTCTTCCTGGTTGTCCTTGTTGTAGGCCAGCGGCTGGCCCTTCATCAGCGTGAGCAGGGCGATGAGGTGACCGTTCATGCGGCCGGTCTTGCCGCGCATCAGCTCCGGCACGTCCGGGTTCTTCTTCTGCGGCATGATCGAGGAGCCGGTGCAGAAACGGTCGGCCAGGTCGATGAAGCCGAAGCGGGGCGTCATCCACAACACCAGTTCTTCCGAGAAGCGCGAGAGGTGGGTCATCACCAGGGCGCCGGCGGCGAGGAATTCGATGGCGAAGTCGCGGTCGGACACGGCGTCCAGCGAGTTCTCGCACACGGCCTCGAAGCCCAGTTCCTGGGCGACGAACTCGCGGTCGATCGGGAAGGTGGTGCCGGCCAAGGCGGCGGCGCCCAGGGGCAGGCGGTTGACCCGGCGCCGGCAGTCGGCCAGGCGCTCGGTATCGCGTTTGAGCATCTCGAAGTAGGCCAGCATGTGGTGGCCGAAGGTGACCGGCATCGCCACCTGCAGATGGGTGAAGCCGGGCATCACGGTGTCGGCGTGCTGCTCGGCCAAGTCGAGCAGGGCGGTCTGCGATTGCCGGAGCAGGGCCAGGATCTGGTCGATGGCGTCGCGCAGGTACAGGCGGACATCGGTGGCGACCTGGTCGTTGCGCGAGCGGCCGGTATGCAGCCGCTTGCCGGCGTCGCCGACCCGCTCGGTCAGCGCCCGCTCGATGTTCATGTGCACGTCTTCCAGGTCGAGCGACCAGGTAAAGCGGCCGGCCTCGATCTCGGCCCGAATCTCGGCCAGGCCGCGCTGGATGGCGGCGAGGTCGTCGGCGGACAGGATGCCGGCCCGGTTGAGCATCTTGGCGTGGGCGAGCGAGCCCTGGATGTCGAACGGCGCGAGGCGCCAGTCGAAGGGGATGGAGGCGGTGTAGCGCTTCACCCGTTCGGACACGGGCTCGGAAAAGCGGCCGGACCAGGTTGAGCTATCGGGTTGCTGCTTGTTCGACATGAAGGGTCATCCTATCGGCGGCCGACACTATATATATGTGTGCCGGTACGGTTCGCCCGGATTTTACCCTTATTTCGTCGGGCTCAAGGCTTGGCCTGGCGCACCGCGGCCAGACCGTTCTCGATCGCCTCGTTGAAGTAGTAGCCGTAGTAGTCGACGGTGGAGAGGCCGATCAGCGGCGGGCCCAGCCGTTTGCCGTCCGGGCTGAAGACGATCACGGTCGGCACCATATGGATGCCGTGGCGGCCGGCGAAGTCGCCCTGACTGATCCGCCGGCCGGCGAAGTCTCGCAGCATTCGGCCGCCACCGATCTCGACCTGGCGCATGACCAGCTTGGTGTCGTAGTCGCGGTTGCGGCTGGTCGGGATCATGAACTCGTCGAGCACCACCTTGCAGTAAGGACAGCCATCGCTGACGAAGGCGATCATGATCACGCCCTGGAATGAACGGGCGAGCCTGGCGTCCTTGGCCAAGTCTTCGGCATCGGGCACCCCCTCGGCCGCGGCTGTCATTGCGGCCCATGCTAGAATGCCGGCCAGTAGCGTGAACAATCGTTTCATGCGCAAACCCACTTTCAATCTCGATGGATTCTGACATTGGCCGTTTCCGGGCCCAATAGTTCAATTATGCCGACCCGCGTTGTCATCGCCACCCGTGAAAGCCAGCTTGCCCTGTGGCAGGCCGAACATATCCGCGCCCGCCTGATGGCCCTGCACGAGGGCTTGCAAGTGGAACTCCTGGGCATGACCACCCAGGGCGACCAGATCCTCGATTCGCCCCTGTCGCGCATCGGCGGCAAGGGCCTGTTCGTCAAGGAACTGGAGCAGGCCATGGCCGAGGGGCGGGCCGACCTGGCGGTGCATTCGATGAAGGATGTGCCCATGGTGCTGCCGGAGGGCTTTGCGCTCACCGCCATCACCCAGCGTGAAGACCCGCGCGACGCCTTGGTCTCCAATCAATACAAGAGCCTGGCCGAACTGCCGGAAGGCGCCCTGGTCGGCACCTCCAGCCTGCGCCGGCAGGCGCAGATCCGTGCTCGCTTTCCCCAACTGCGCATCGATACCCTGCGCGGCAACGTCAACACCCGGCTGCGCAAGCTCGACGAAGGGCAGTACGACGCCATCGTGCTCGCCGCCGCCGGCCTCAAGCGCCTGGAGCTGGGCCATCGCATCAGCGCCCTGCTTGCGCCGGAAGAGAGCCTGCCAGCGGTCGGCCAGGGCGCGCTCGGCATTGAGATTCGCAGCGACCGCGCCGACCTGGCGCAACTGCTGGCACCGCTGACGGACGCCACCACTTCGGCCTGCGTCCGCGCCGAGCGCGAACTGGGCCGCGTGCTGCAAGGCGGTTGCCAGGCCCCCATCGGCGGTTATGCCGAAGCGGTTGCCGGCCGCCTGCATCTGCGCGGTTTCGTCTCCGACCTGGACGGGGTGCGCTTCTATCGCGCCGCGGCCACCGGCGATCTGGCCGATCCGGAAGCACTCGGCCGGCAAGTGGCCGAGGCCCTGCTCAGTCAGGGTGCCGACAAGGTCATGGCGGAGCTGCTCGGGCACTGACATGGCTCCGCTCGCGGGTAAGGGCATCCTGGTGACCCGGCCGCGCGAGCAAGCCGCGCGCTTGAGCCAGCGTTTACAAGCGATCGGCGCCCGCCCCATCGTCTTCCCCACCATAGAGATTGCGCCGCCGGCCGATCCCACCCGGCTCCACGCCGTCGTCGATCGCCTAGGCGAATGCGATTGGGCCATCTTCATCAGCCCCACCGCCGTGGCCGCGGCCTGGCCGGTGGTTCAGTCGCGGCTGGCGGCCTGGCCGGCGACCCTGCAAGTGGCCGCGGTCGGCCCGGCTTCGGCTCAAGCGCTCCGGCAGCAAGGCATTGCGGCAGTGCATGCGCCCGAGCAGGGTGCCGACAGTGAAGCGCTGCTGGCCCTGCCTGAGTTGCAGCAGGTCCAAGGCCAGCACATCGTCATCTTTCGCGGTGAGGGCGGCCGAGAATTGTTGGCGGAGACCTTGCGCGCGCGCGGCGCCCGGGTGGAATATGCCGAATGTTATCGACGCCGGCGGCCGTCGGTCGACCCGGCAGCGATCCTCGCTGCGTGGCGGCGCGGCGAGATCGATGCAGTCACCGTAACCAGCAGCGAGGGCATGCAGAACCTGTTCGCCCTGCTGGGCGAGCCCGGTCGGGCGGCGTTGTGCGCCACGCCGTTGTTCGCGCCGCACGAGCGCATCGCCGCTGCCGCGCGCGCCTTGGGGGTGAAGCGGGTGGTCGTGACCGCCCCTGGCGACGAAGGATTGTTGACGACACTGAATGAGTGGTTTGCCCATGAACAACCCCAGCCCTGATCCTGCCAAGCCGGCTCGTCCTGTTTGGCCGATGGCCGCCCTGCTGGCGGCGCTCTTGGCGTTGGCAGCGGCCGGCGGCGTGGCCTGGATGCTCCATGTGCGCATGCAGGAACTGGAATTGCAACTGGCCAAGCGCATCGGCGAATTCGACAACGCCAGCCGCGAGGCGCACGCCGCCGCCAAGCAAGCCGGCACCACCCTGGATAGCGTGGTCAGTCGGCTGGGCGCGCTCGAATCCCAATCGCTCATGGCCCAGAACCAGCAGTTGGCCCTGTCGGCCATGTATCAGGAACTGGCGCGCAGCCAGGACGAGCGGGTGCTGGCCGATATCGAACAGACCCTGTCGCTGGTGCAGGAGCATTTGCAATTGGCCGGCAATGTCCGTGCCGCCCTGATCGCGCTGGAAGCGGCCGAACAGCGCCTGAGTCGCCAGGGCAAGCCGCAGTTCGCCGCCCTGCGCCAGGCGATCGCCCGCGATGCCGAGCGCCTGCGCCTGCTGCCCAATGCCGACATCACGGCGCTCAATGCCCGCCTGGATGCCTTGATCCAGAATGTCGACATGCTCAAGCTGGAGTCCGAGTCGGAACCGATGCCGAAGCAAGCCAAGCCGGCCAAGGCAGGGGCAGTGGATACCGCCAGCCGGTTTGGCCGCGAGGTGTGGGAGGAGTTCAAGCAACTGGTGCGCATCCGCCGCCTCGATCATCCGGACCTCCCGCTGCTGGCGCCGGAGCAGATCTATTTCGTGCGCCAGAACCTCAAGCTGCGCCTGCTCTCCGCCCGCTTGGCCGCCTTGCAGGGCGATCAGGCCACCTGGAAATCCGACCTCGAGGCCGCGCAGGCCTGGGTCACCCAGTACTTCAACCGCAACGATCCCTTGGTGCGCAGCACGACCGACAGCCTCAAGCACCTGGCCGCCAGTTCGGTGGCGGTGGAAGGCGCCGACATCTCCGGCAGCATCAAGGCCCTGAACGAGGCACGCAAGGGCGTGCGCAGCTGATGCGGGCCGCGCTCTGGCTGCTCCTGCTGTTCGCGCTGGCGGTGCTGCTGGTGGTGGCGGCGCGCTTCGACCAGGGTTATGTCCTGATCGTCTATCCGCCCTGGCGCATGGAGATGTCCTTCCTGTTCGCCGTCATCTTCGCGACTGTCTGGTTCTTCCTGGCCTATGCGGTCGTGCGCATCATGCGGGTCGCGCTGCGGCTGCCCGGCGAAGTCAAGGCTTGGCGAGTCGAACAGCGCAAACGCCAGGCCGACAATGCCTTGTGTCAGGCGACCGCCGCCCTGCTGGCCGGCGATGCCGTCGAGGCGCGTCGCCTGGCCGATCAGGTTCTGGCGGTGGAGCAGACGGCCTTGGCCGCGCTGATCGCTGCGCGCGCCGCCCTCGATGCCGGCGACCGCGCTGCCGCGCAGGGCTATCTAGCCACGGTCGAACCGGGCACGGGGCAACTGGAAACCACCCGACAGGCCTTGCAACGCCAACTCGGTCAGGCGTGATTCACACCGCCTGACCGGCGACCCAGCCGGACGACCAGGCCCACTGGAAGTTATAGCCGCCCAGCCAGCCGGTCACATCGACCACCTCACCGATGAAATACAAGCCTGGCACGGCCGTCGCCTCCATGGTCTTGGACGACAAGGCGCGGGTATCCACGCCGCCCAGGGTCACCTCGGCCTTGGCATAGCCCAGGGTGCCGGACGGCATCAGGGCCCAACCCTGCAGGGCCTCGGTCGCGGCCTGCAAATCGCGCTTGGCGAACTGCGCCAGGGGCTTGTCGAAGTCGAACAGCGCGCACCACTCATGGGCGAAGCGACGCGGCAGTTTTTCCGCGAGCAGATTGGCCAGCAGGGCATTGCTGTGCCGTTGCGACTCCAGCCAGGCTGGCACATCGACATCGGGCAAGAGGTCGATGGCGATCGGCTGCTTCTTGCTGCTGGTGTATTCCTGCATCTGCCAGTAACTGGAGACTTGCAGAATGGCCGGGCCGGACAGGCCGCGGTGGGTGAGCAGCAGGTTTTCGCGGAAGCGCCGCTTGTCGCCCAGGCAGCGGGTCTCGGCCTCGAACGAGGCGCCGGACAAGGGTTGCAGCCGTTCCAGCGTTTCCGGCGCCAGCGCCAGCGGTACCAGGGCCGGCTTCGGCGCCACCACCGGCAGCTTGAACTGCTCGGCCACCTTGTAGCCGAAGGGGCTGGCGCCGAGCTTGGGCGCGGCCAGGCCGCCGCTGGCGATCACCAGTGCGGCACAGCGGAATGTGCCTTGGCTGGTGGCGACTTCGAAGCGCCTGCCGTCGTCGGTCTCGTGCCGCTCGATGCGCTCGATGGCGCAGCCGGTCGCCCACTGCACCTCGCCTTGGCCGCATTCGCGCTGCAGCAGGTCGATGATGTCCTGGGCCGAGTCGTCGCAGAACAGCTGGCCGTGCTCGCGTTCGTGATATGGGATGCGGTAACGCTCGACCAGGGCGAGGAAGTCGCGCGCGGAAAACCGGCTCAGGGCCGAGCGGCTGAAATGCGGGTTTTGCGAGAGATAGTTGTCCGGCCCGACCGTGCGATTGGTGAAGTTGCAGCGGCCGCCGCCGGAGATGCGGATGCGCTCGCCGATCTTGTCCGCGTGGTCGACCAGCAGCACTCGCCGGCCGCGCTGGCCGGCCTGGGCGGCGCACATCATGCCGGCGGCGCCGGCCCCGATGATGATGACGTCGAAGTTCATGGGTCAGGCCGGGGCAGCGGGGTCGGGGCGTGTCAGCGTCAGGCTGATTGGAAGGCGAAGGCGTCGGAGAAGAACTCGTCTTCCGGCAGGCCGTGTTGGCTGCAGGCCTTGACCGCGGCATCGACCATATTGGGTGAGCCGCAGGCATAGACCTGGTAGCCGGAGAGATCGGCGAAATCCGCCAGCACGGCATCCTGGACATAGCCGGTGCGGCCGGTCCATTCGTTACCTGCTTGCGACAGCACCGGGATGAAGCTGAAATTGCCATGCGCCTGCTGCCATTCGCTGGCCAGTTGCGCCATATACATGTCCTGCAGGTTGCGGGCGCCCCAGTACAAGACCAGCTGCCGATCGCTCTGGTGATGGAAGGCGTGGCTCAGGATGCTCTTGATCGGGGCGAAGCCGGTGCCGGTGGCGAGGAAGATCGCCGGCTTGTCCGACTCGCGCAGGAAGAAGCTGCCGAGCGGGCCGTTGATGCGCATGATGTCCTTCACCTTCATGGTGTTGAACACATGGTCGGTGAAGGCGCCGCCGGCGACATGGCGCACGTGCAGTTCCAGCAGGGCGTCCTCCTCCGGCGCGTTGGCCAGGGAGAAGCTGCGGCGCTTGCCGTCCTTGAGGAGGAAATCGATGTACTGGCCGGGCAGGAACTGCAGGCGCTCGTTGGCCGGCAGCTTGAGGAAGATCTGCATCACGTCGTCGGCCAGTTTTTCCAGGCGCTCGATGCGGCAGGGCAGGGTCTTGATTGGGATGTCTTTGGCCGCGCCGACCTCCTTCACCTCGATCGTGAGGTCGCTCTTCGGCGTGGCCGAGCAGAACAGGGCCAGGCCGCGGTGGCGGTCTTCGTCGGGCAGGGTGCCGGGCTGGTAGTTGCCGTAATCGACCTGGCCTTCCAGTATCTTGCCCTTGCAGGCCCCGCAGGCGCCGTTGCGGCAGCCGTAGGGCAGGGCGAAGCCGGCATCGAGTGCGGCGGAAAGCACGGTTTGGCCCGCTTCCACAGTAAACTTGTGGCCACTGGGCTGGATGGTCACCTGATACGACATCCCGAATTCCTCACGAATAAGCCATTTGATCTGAACAATGCTGCGCATACTCATCATCGGCTGCGGCGATATCGGCCTCCGCATCGCCCGCCAACTGCAAGGCCGGGCTCGCCTGTATGCCTTGAGTCGCTCGCCCGACAGCCGCGTTGCGCTACGCGCCGCCGGCATCACCCCCATCGCCGGCGATCTCGACGACCGCAAGAGCCTCAAACGCATCGCCGGTCTGGCCGACTGGGTGCTGCACCTGGCGCCGCCGCCCGGCGAAGGCGCGGGCGACCCGCGCACCGCCCGGCTGCTGGCGGCCTTGGGGCGGGGCAGTCTACCACGGGCCATGACCTACATAAGTACCACCGGGGTCTATGGCGATTGCGCCGGGGCCTGGGTACCGGAGACGCGGCCGGCCCGGCCGCACAATGCCCGCGCCAAGCGCCGCGTCTCGGCCGAGCGGCAGCTGCGCGCCTGGGGCTTAAGCCATGCTGTCCGCGTGGCCATTCTGCGCGCGCCCGGCATCTACGCTGCCGACCGCCTGCCCGAGGAGCGGGTGCGCCGCGGCCTGCCGGCCTTGCTGGCCGCGGAGGACATCTACACCAACCACATCCACGCCGACGACCTCGCCCGCCTGTGCCTCGCGGCCCTGTTCCGGGGCCGGGCCAACCGTCTCTACAATGCGGTCGACGACAGCGGCCACAAGATGGGCGACTGGTTCGATCTGGTGGCCGACCACCTGGCCCTGCCACGGCCGCCGCGGCTGCCGCGGGCCGAGGTCGAGGCGGCAGTGACGCCGGCCATGCGCACTTTTTTGAGCGAATCGCGCCGCTTGTCGAATCGGCGGATCAAGGCGGAACTGCGTTTTCGGCTGCGCTACCCCACAGTCCAAGCCGGTCTGATCGGTTCATAGGATGATGAAAGACGATATGAGGCAGGCAGCAGGCGGCATCCTGTTCAGCGCGAACGACCGGGCCGAACTCGACCGGGCGGGTGCGGCCTTCCGTGATCTGCTCGCGGCGCGCGGCTTGGCGGCCGAGGTCGAATCGGTAGCCGGGCCCGACGGCCTGCGCTTTTTCCTCAAGCCAGCCGCGGCCGCCGCTTGGGCGCCCGATTACGACACCTTGCAGTTGTGCGAGAAGCTGGGGCTCGATGGCGTGGCCCGGCCGGACGACCTGGAACGGGAGATCCTCATCGCCATGCTGCTCGGCCCCGTGGCCTTCGAGTTCCCGAGCTATGCGGAACTGCTCGCGGCGGTGCGCATGCGCCGCTACATCGTCGAGGCCGCGCGCCAGACCGAACTCGACTTCCACACCACCGAGGCCGAGCGTCCGGCCGAATACTGGACCTATGCCGAGGGCCGCGGCTTCATCATCCTGCCCGGCAAGCCGCTGATCACCGCATTGCAGAAAGCGACCCAGCCGGAGGTATCGGGCGAGTTGTATTCCTTCTCCTGCTATCGGGCGACCGAATACGTCATCCTGCTGGGGATCGCCCAGGAGCTGCAGGCCAGCAACCCCGAGCTGCTCGCCCGCTTGCAACGGCAATGGGAGCAGGCGCCCATCATGTCGGGCCGTTTCCACGACGTCTTCCTGCGCGAGTACGGCAGCATGGAAGACCCGCTGCCGATGAAGTATTACGTGCCCGGCGACCGCCTGTGGTTCCGCAATCCGGACGAGGCCTCCTCCGATGTGGTCGGTTACGAGGGCTCGTGGGTGTTCTATCTCGGCGGCGGGCTGTTCACCAATTTCTGGAAGCGGGGCAAGCCGTTCACCCTGGCGTCGAAGTGTCTGGAGATCTACCACTGGCGCCACGGCACCTATCGCGATGCCGCCGGCGAGCTGCAGATGGACGAGGCGCGGGTCGAGGCGCACGTCCGCGCCTCGCAGGCGGACCCGGCCGAGGCGGCGCGCATCGTCGAGCGCATGCTGCGCTATCGCGATCCGAAAGGGGTCTACCGCGACGGCGGCTGCATCGACACCTCCCGGGAGTACCCACGCTGGGTCTGCCCCGGCACGTCCGACATGCCGCTGCCCGAGCGCTGAGCGAGGCAGGCGGCAGTTCGGTGCCGGGATTGCGGTTCCGATCCGGCTGGCGTATCGTCATCCCCGGCAGAATCTCAATAACCGTTCTCCAGGTGGTCGACGCTCAGTCGATTGGGCCCGTCCTGGCGGCCCGTAATGTCTCCACCTATGCCATCTGCCCGCGGCGCAAGCCGCGCTGAATGCTTTCGATGCATGCAGAACCGGTTGGCTTGCCGCTCAGGGGAACTCACAACAATAAAGTGGCTGTCGCCGGATACATAGGAGACAGTTAATGCCGAAACACATCGTCCGGCTTGTCATCCTGATCGTGGGCTTGCTCGCGGTCGGCTTGAGTGCCAAAGCCTATTTCACCGTCGATACCTTTTACGACTACGGCCATTACCGCGGCGCGTCGGTAACGGACATCGCCACCAGCCACGAACCACGCTATCGCGGCCCCGGCTATTGCCAGATGTGCCATATCCAGCAGTACGAGGTTTGGTCCAGCCACGGGCACAAGACCAACAAGTGCGAGGTCTGTCACGGGCCGGCCGGGCAACACCCGGTCACCGGCAAATTGCCCATTCCCCAGGACACGGTGAAGCTGTGCACCCAGTGCCACCAGAAGATCACCGGCCGACCGGCCAAACAACCGCAAATCGTCGTCGCCGAGCATGCCGGCACCATGGCCTGCATCTATTGTCACGACCCGCATCAGCCCCGACCCATCCGCATCAAGGAGGCCAAGCAATGAGCGAAGAGATCAAGCAAACCGATCAGTCCCGGCGTGGCTTCCTAGGCGTCGCCGCCAAGGCAGCCGCCTGCACCTATGCCCTGCTGGGCACGGGCAGCGTGCTTTCGGCGGTGATGGGCAAGAAGTCTTTCCCCACCGAGGACTACGAATGGACCCGGCATAACTGGGGCTATGCCATCGACGCCACCAAGTGCATCGGCTGCCTGCGTTGCGTCGAGGCGTGCAAGAACGAGAACGGCGTGGCCAAGAACGCCCACCACTTCCGTACCTGGGTGGAGCGCTATACCTGGATCGAGGGCGAGGACAAGCCGCGGGTCGACAGCCAGAACGACCCCGGCAATATCGCCGCCTCCGGCTCCGAGGGCGAATACCGCTTCGACGACCGCTACAAGGACGCCAAGGTGGTCAAGTCCTACTTCGTGCCGAAGATGTGCAACCACTGCAAGGAGCCGTCCTGCGTCCAGGTCTGTCCGACGGGGGCGACCTTCAAGACCAAGGACGGCGTGGTGCTGGTCGACAAGAAGTACTGCATCGGCTGCCAATACTGCGTGCAGGCCTGTCCCTACGCTGCGCGTTATCTGAATGAAGAAGGCCAGCACGCGGACAAGTGCACCTGGTGCTATCACCGCATCACCAAGGGCCATAACCCGGCCTGCGTCGAGATCTGCCCGACCGGCTCGCGCATGTTCGGCGACCTCAACGACAAGAACAGCGTGGTCAGCAAGTTCATCCGCGAGAACCGGGTGCAGGTGCTCAAGCCGGAGACCGGCAACCAGCCGACCACCGTCTATATCGGCATCGACAAGGAGGTGTCCTGATGAACGATCTGCACGAGTTGTTCCATGCGACGCCGTTCACCGGCTATGTCTATCCCAACGAGACGGTCGTTCCCTGGTCGATCCTGATCGTCATCTATCCCTACATGACCGGGCTGGTGGCGGGCGCCTTCACCGTCTCCAGCTTCTATCACGTGTTCGGCATGGAGCGCTTCAAGTCCTTGTCCCGCTTCGCCCTGCTCACGGCGCTGTGCTTCATGGTCTTCGTGCCGGTGGCCCTGCTGCTGCACCTGGGCCATCCGGAGCGGGCCTTCAACGCCATGATCACGCCGCATACCACCTCGGCCATGGCGGTCTTCGGCTACGTCGCCAGCTTCTACGTCTGTCTGCTGATACTGGAGATATGGTTCCTGTTCCGGGAAGACATCGTGGCCGGGGCGCAGGCGCAATCGGGCTGGCGCCGGCACATCTACCGCGTGCTCACCCTGGGCTCCTACGAGATCAACGACACCACCCGTCACTATGACCATAAATGGACCCTGGCGCTGGCCATCATCGGCATTCCGGCCGCGCACGGCCTGCATGGCTATGTCGGTTTCCTGTTCGGCTCGGTCAAGGCGCGCGAGTGGTGGTCGTCCGACCTGATGCCGGTGATCTTCCTGTTCTCGGCGGTCATCTCCGGCGTCGCCGTGCTGATCGTCCTCTACGCGGCGATATCGAAGATCCGCAAGGCCGCCATCGACGAAAATGCCATCAAGGGTCTGATGCTGACGCTGTGGGGCTTCCTGATGTTCACCGTCGTGCTGGAACTGGTCGAGTTCGGTGCGCTGGCTTACCGTGCTCGGGAAGGGACCGAGGTCATCATGGAGTATGTCAGCCACGGCCCCATGTTCTGGCGTTTCATCGTCGTCCAGATCGGGCTGGGCGCCTTGTTGCCGGTGGTGATCATGACCCTGATGGTTTGGCGCGGCACCTCGGGCAAGGCCCTGCTGGTCGGCACGCTGGTGTCGGCGGTGTTGGTCCTGATCTCGGTGCTGTTCATGCGCTACAACGTGGTGATCGGCGGCCAGGAGATCTCCAAGACCATGAAGGGCATCCTCCACTACCACCCGCCCTTGTGGGGCAGGGAAGGCGTGTTGGTGGCCGGCGCGGTGCTCATGGCCCCTCTGGCCCTGCTCTATCTGCTCACCCGCGTGTTCAACCCGTGGGCAGAGCGGCCCTCGGCGGGCTGAGGGCTTCTGCCTCAAGGCGGCCCCTTGGCTGCCCGGGGCAGTAACCGAGCGCCAAGGGGCCAGGGCCCTGAATCAAATGCTGGCCGACTCCAGTTCGAACTGAATCGCGCCGATACCGGCCTGGGCGCAGACCTCGTCCTGCTCCCCGGTCGGCGCACCGGAGACGCCAACCGCGCCGACGATATTGCCGGCCGCTTCGATCGGCAAGCCGCCCGCCGAAAACACCAGGCCTTCGACCTTGCCCACCGAGAAGGGCTGGGTGAAGCGGTTGCTCATCGCCGAGGTGGCGGCGTTGAAATTGACCGCGGTATAGGCCTTCTGCCGGCTCACTTCGAGCGTCACCGGCGGGGCCAGCGTGTCGCGCAACACCGCCATCGGGTCGCCACTGCGATCGACGACGGTCACGCCGATCTGAATGCCCTGCTTTCGACAGGCCTCCATGGCCGCCCGGGCCAGCTTCTCGGAGGCCTCAACGGTGAGACGGGGAATCTTCACTACCACCGGCACTTCTGCGGCCATGACAGGCAGGGTGAAGGCGGTGGCGCAGCTAGCAGCAATCAAACGCAACTTACACATACGATTTCTCCTTTGTGAAAGGTTTGCTGTGGGGGGAGCGACAAGGTCGGTCGCTACCACCAGGCCCCTTGCTCTTGATTGACTAAAGCAGCATCGGGTAATCGGCCGAGCCTGGATTTGCATGGTAGCCCCATGTCGAAAAGATTTCATGCAGCACGCCGGTAGGGTTATTCGTGGAGCAGGGGCGGCCTTGTTTTGTTCTGGCGGCGGCGAGGATTACAATGGCCGCAAACACAGCCGAGCGACCATGGAAAACGCCAATTTCACCGATCACTTCCTGATTGCCATGCCCAACATGACCGATCCCAATTTCGCCGGCACGCTGACCTATATCTGCGACCACGGCGAGCAGGGGGCCTTGGGGGTGGTGGTGAACCGGCCGATCGACCTGTCCCTGGAGAAGCTGTTCTCCCAGATCGGTCTAGAGCTGGACGACGCCGCCATCAAGGACAACCCGGTCTATTACGGCGGCCCGGTGCAGACCGAGCGCGGCTTCGTGCTGCACCGGCCGATCGGCGAGTGGGGCTCGACCCTGTCGGTGCACGACCGCATCGGCCTGACCACCTCCAAGGACATCCTGGAGGCGACCGCCCGCCACGAAGGGCCGGAGGAGATTCTGGTCACCCTGGGCTATTCCGGCTGGGCGCCGGGCCAGCTCGAGGAAGAGATCAAGCAGAACGCCTGGCTGACCGTGCCGGCCGACCCCGAGGTGATCTTCGGCCTGCCGCCGGAAGAGCGCCTGCCGGCTGCCATGCATATCCTGGGCATCGACATGTCGATGCTGTCCGAGGAGGCAGGGCACGCTTGATGACGAGGCGCGGCACGGTGCTCGCCTTCGATTTCGGCACCAAACGCATCGGCGTCGCCATGGGCGAGTGGGAGACCCGCCTGGCGCACGCCCAGGAGACCATCGCCGAGGAGGCCAACGAGCCCCGTTTCGCCCGCATCGGCGCCTTGATCGCCGAATGGCGGCCGGTCGAGCTAGTGGTGGGCTTGCCGCTCAGCTTGGACGGCGAGGAACACGAATTGACCCGGCGCTGTCGGCGTTTCGCCAACCAACTGAATGGCCGCTTCAACCTGCCGGTGCATCTGGTCGACGAACGCTTGACCTCGGTCGAGGCCGAGGCCCGGCTGGCCGAGGCCGGGGTCTATGGCGAGCGACGCCGCGCGCTGACCGACGGCCTGGCCGCCGAACAAATTTTGCAGGACTATTTTTCACACCATGACACTACCCAATCCCTCTGAACTGATCGACCGGCTGGCCGAGCAGATCCGGCCCACCCTGAGCCCCGATTGCGCCCTGGTCGGCATCCACACCGGCGGCGTCTGGGTGATGGAGGAACTGGCCCGGCGCCTGGGCACCGACCTGCCCCAGGGCAGCCTGGACATCGCCTTCTACCGCGACGACTTTTCCCGTATCGGCTTGCATCCCGTAGTAAAACCTTCCCACATCGACTTCGACATGGAGGGCCAGCGGCTCCTCCTGATCGACGACGTCCTGTATACTGGCCGCACAGTGCGCGCGGCCATGAACCTACTGTTCGATTACGGACGCCCCGCGGCCATCCGGCTGGCAGTGCTGGTGGATCGGGGGGGGCGCGAATTGCCCATCTGCGCGGATTTCGCCGGCCTCAAGCTCGACCTCGAAGACGACGAGCACCTCGCCCTGATCAAGCGGGCTGATGGCAGCCTCGGCTTCGTGCAAGGGGCGAGCCAGGCATGAATGCGAACCTCCAACTCAACCCGGATGGCAGCCTGCGCCATCTGCTCAGCCTCGACGGCCTGCCGGCCCGCATCCTGACCCAGATCCTCGACACCGCCGCGGGCTTCCTCTCGGTCTCCGAGCAGGAAGTGAAGAAGGTGCCGCTCTTGCGCGGCAAGGCCATCTTCAACCTGTTCTTCGAGCCCTCCACCCGCACCCGCACCACCTTCGAGATCGCGGCCAAGCGGCTGTCCGCCGACGTGGTCAACCTCAACATCTCGGCCTCGTCGCAGAGCAAGGGCGAGACCCTGCTCGACACCGTGGCCAACCTCTCGGCCATGCACGCCGACATGTTCATCGTGCGCCACAGCTCGGCCGGCGCCGCCCACCTGATCGCCCGCAACGTGGCCGACCACATCCGGGTGATGAACGCCGGCGACGGCCGCCACGCCCACCCGACCCAGGGCCTGCTCGACATGTTCACCATCCGCCACTACAAGGGCGGTTTCCACAACCTGCGCATCGCCATCGTCGGCGACATCCTGCACTCGCGGGTGGCGCGTTCGCAGATCAACGCCCTGACCACCCTGGGCTGCCCGGAATTGCGGGTGGTGGCGCCCAAGACCCTGCTGCCGCACGACGTCGAGGCCATGGGCGTGCACGTCTACCATCGGCTGGAAGAGGGCATCAAGGATGTCGACGTGGTAATGATGCTGCGCCTGCAGAACGAGCGCATGCAGGGCGCCCTGCTGCCGAGCCCGCAGGAATACTACAAATACTGGGGCCTGACCCCGGAGAAGCTGAAACTGGCCAAGCCCGATGCCATCGTCATGCACCCCGGCCCGATGAACCGGGGCGTCGAAATCGACTCCGACGTGGCCGACGGCAAGCAGTCGGTGATTCTGCCGCAAGTGACCTACGGCATCGCGGTGCGCATGGCGGTGATGAGCATCCTGGCGGGGAATTGAGATGATAAGTACCGAGTACCGAGCTATGAGTACCGAGCGAACCCCGCTCACCTTGTCTGCCATTGCCGCCCCGCCACTCAGCACTCGGTACTCAGCACTCGGTACTCGGTACTCGGTACTCGGTACTCGGTACTCATAACGCTTTCATTCCCAGACCATGAAAATCCACATCCAAAACGGCCGCCTGATCGACCCCAAGCACGGCATCGATGAACAACGTGACATCTTCATCGCGGCCGGCCGTATCGTCGGCCTCGGTTCGGCACCGGCCGATTTCCACGCCAACCGGGTGATCGACGCGACCGGCCTGGTGGTCTGCCCCGGCCTGGTCGACCTGTCCGCCCGGCTGCGCGAGCCGGGCTTCGAATACATGGCGACGCTGGAATCGGAGATGCGCGCCGCCGCCGCCGGCGGCGTCACCAGCCTGGCCTGCCCGCCGGATACCGACCCGCCGCTGGACGAGCCGGGCCTGGTCGAGATGCTGAAGTTCCGCGCCAAGAGCATGCCCGGGCCGCGGGTCTACCCGGTCGGCGCGCTCACCTGGAAACTCAGGGGCGAGCGCATCACCGAGATGGCCGAGTTGCATGAGGCCGGCTGCGTGGCCTTCAGCCAGGCCGACACGCCCATCGTCGATACCCTGGTGCTGATGCGCGCCATGGAATACGCCGCCACTTTCGGTTTTCCGGTCTGGCTGCGGCCGCGCGACGCCCATCTGGTCAAGGACGGCGTCGCCCACGACGGTGCCGTGGCGGCGCGGCTCGGCTTGCCGCCGATCCCGGTGGCCTCCGAGACGGTGGCCCTGGCCACCATCGTGCTCTTGATGAAAACGACGGGTGCTCGGGTTCACCTCTGCCGCCTGTCCAGCGCCGAGGCCATCGCCATGGTGCGCCAAGCCAAGGCCGAGGGCCTGCCGATCACCTGCGACGTCAACGCCCACCATCTGCATCTGACCGAACTCGATCTGGCCGACTTCAACCCCAACTGCCACCTGTATCCGCCCTTCCGCAGCCAGCGCGACCGCGACGCCATTCGCGCGGCCGTAGCCGATGGCACCATCGATGCGATCTGTTCCGACCACGCCCCGGTCGACGACGATGCCAAGGAACTGCCCTTCCAGGAGGCCGAGCCGGGCGCCACCGGGGTCGAATTGTTGTTGCCGCTGACCCTGCGCTGGGCGCAGGAAAACAAACGTTCGCTGAGCCAGGCGCTCGACGTCATTACCCGGCGGCCGGCCGAGATTCTCGGCATCGATGCCGGCCAGCTCGGCATCGGTGCCCCGGCCGACCTCTGCCTGTTCAACCCGGACACCTGGTGGCAGGTTACCCGCAAGAGCCTCTACAGCCTGGGCAAGAACAGTCCCTTCCTCGGCCTGGAGGTACAGGGCCAGGTCCGCTACACCATCATCGACGGACACATCGACTTTGAACGTAACCACGCCACCTAAAAAGCCGCGCAAGCCAAGCACTCGCAGGAAGAAGGCGACCGTGCTGCCGGTCGTGGTCAGCGATGGTGTGCCGGCGCCCCTGCCGGCCGAAAAACTCTATGGCCGCTGCGATCTCGATTCGCTGAAATTCAAGACCACGGCCGATCTGCCGGACCTGCCGGGCATCCTCGGTCAGGACCGCGCCATCGAGGCGGCCGACTTCGGCTTGGCGATCCCGCGCGAGGGCTACAACCTGTTCGTCATGGGTCCGTCCGGCACCGGCAAGCGCAGCCTGATCACCAGCCTGCTCGACAAGGCCGCCGCCGAGCGGCCGACGCCGGGTGACTGGGTCTACGTCCACAACTTCGAGCAGCCGCACAAGCCTCGAGCCATCCGCCTGCCCGCCGGCCGGGGCAAGGAATTGAAGGCCGATATGCAACGGCTGATGGAGGACCTGCTCACGGCCATTCCCGCCCTGTTCGAGAGCGACGAATACCGCTCGCGGGTGGACCAAGTCGAGAATGAGTTCTCCGAGCGCGAGGCCGCCGCCCTGCGCGAATTGGGGGCCGAGGCGGAAAAGCAGAACATTGCCTTGCTGCGCACGCCGAGCGGCTTCGGCCTGGCGCCGGTGAAGAACGGCGAGGTCATCGCGCCGGACGAATTCGAGAAGCTTACCGACAAGGAAAAGAAGCGCATCGCGCAGGTGATGGAAGACCTGCACGATCGTCTGCACAAAATCATCCGCCAGGCACCGCAGTGGCTGCGCGAAAAGAAGGAGCGCATCCGGGCGCTGAACCGCGAATTCTCCATGCTGGCGGTATCGCACCAGATCAGCGAGTTGCAGGAGAAATATCGCGATCTCGCCGAGGTCTGCGCCTACCTCGATGCGGTGCAAAGAGACATGATCGACAGCGCCGACGAACTGCGCAAAGCGCAGGAAGCCCCGGTTCAGGTCATGGGCATCACCCTGACCGCGCAACCGACCTTCCGTCGCTATCAGGTCAACCTCCTGATCGACAACGGTGCGACCCGCGGCGCGCCGGTGGTCTGGCCGGATCATCCGAGCTATCCCAACCTGGTCGGCCGCATCGAGCACATCGAGCATCTGGGCGCCCTGGTCACCGACTTCAGCCTGATCAAGTCGGGCGCCCTGCATCAGGCCGACGGCGGCTATCTGGTGCTCGATGCCCACAAGCTCTTGATCCAGCCTTATGCCTACGAGGCCTTGAAGCGCACCCTGCGCTCGCATCAGGTGCGCATCGACAGCCTGGGTCAGATGCTCGGCCTGGCCCACACGGTATCGCTCGAGCCGCAGCCGATCCCGATCGACTGCAAGGTGGTGCTGCTGGGCGAGCGCCTGCTCTATTACCTGCTCTACGAATACGACCCGGAGTTCCGCGAGTTGTTCAAGGTGGTGGCCGACTTCGAAGACGAGATGCCGCGCAGCGAGGAATCGGTGCAGCACTATTGCCGCTTGGTCGCCACCCTCGGCCGCAAGGAGGGCCTGCTGCCCTTCGATCGGGCGGCCTGTGCCCACTTGGTCGAACAGGCGGCGCGCGAGGTCGAGGATGGCGAGCGCCTGTCGACCAATATGCAGAATTTGCTCGATCTGATGCGCGAGGCCGACCATCTGGCGCGCGGCGAGCAGCACGAGGCGGTCAGTGCCGATGCCATCCAGGCCGCGCTCGACGCCCGCGAGCGGCGCACAGGCCGTGTCCGCCAGCGCTTGCAGGAAGAGATACTGCGGGAAACCGTCAACGTGCAGACCGGCGGTCAATGGGTCGGCCAGATCAACGGCTTGTCGGTGATCCAGTTGGGCGACAGCCGCTTCGCCCATCCCACCCGCATCACCGCCACGGTGCGCTTGGGCGAGGGCGAGGTGATCGATATCGCACGCGAGGTCAACCTGGGCGGCTCGATTCATTCCAAGGGCGTGCTCACCCTGAGTTCCTTCCTGGCCACCCGTTATGCCAACAACCTGCCCCTGTCGCTGTCGGCCAGTCTGGTCTTCGAGCAGACCTACGGCATGGTCGAGGGCGATTCCGCCTCCATGGCCGAGTTGTGCGCCCTGCTCTCGGCCATCTCCGATGTACCGATCAAGCAGGCGATCGCAATGACCGGCTCGGTCGACCAGTATGGCCACATGCAGGCGATCGGGGCGGTCAACGAAAAGATCGAGGGCTTTTTCGACATCTGTCGTGCCCGCGGCCTCGACGGCAGCCACGGCGTGATCATCCCGCAGGCCAACGTCAAACACCTGATGCTGCGCAGCGATGTGGTCGATGCCTGCGGCAAGGGCCAGTTTCACATCTGGCCGGTGAACAACGTCGACGAGGCGATGGAATTGCTGACCGGCGTGCCGGCCGGCCTGCCGGACGCCGAGGGGGTGGTGCCCGAGGGCTCGATCAATTACCTGGTCGCTGCCCGGCTGATCCAGTTCTCCTCGCTGCATCAACTCTTCGCCGGCAAGGCCGCGGTGGCCAGAAAAACCGGCACGCGGGCCAAGCCGAAAAAGCGCGCGGCAACGCCAACCAGAAAACGTGGCTAGCCTGCCCCTCGACATCCGTCGCGTGCTGGTTGCCCTGTCGGGCGCCGAGGATGAGTGGGCCTCGCTCGATGCCGCGATCGATTTGGCGGTCCGGCTCCAGGCCGAATTGACCACCCTGTTCATCGAGGACGCCGATCTGCTGCGCGCCAGTCTGTTGCCCTGCGTGCGCGAGATCGGCCGCTTGAGCGCGCAATCGCGCCAGATGGAATTCGGTCAATTGGAACGGGCGCTCAAGGCGGCGGCGAGCACCGCCGAGCTGCGCTTGCGGCAGACGGCCGAGGCCCGTGCGCTGCGTTACTCCTTCCAGGTCCTGCGCGGCCGGCCGGTGCCGCAACTGCTCAACCTGGCCGAGCGCCTTGATGTCGTCCTCTTGGCGCCGCCTGCCTGGGAGCGCCGGCGTCAGCTGGCCAGCCGGCCGATTGCAGTCTTTTACGACGCCTCGACCGGGGCCGAGCAGGCCTTGGCCTTGGCGGCCGGCCTGGCGCGCGACACCGGCTCGCCGCTGCATGCCCTGATCCCGGCCAAGGATGAAGCGATATTTGCACGGCAGTGGGCTCAAGCCCGCGCCCATGCGCCGGGGCTGGTCCTGAGCGGCGAACGCTGCGCCGACCCGGCCGCCTTGCCCGACCAGGTCAACCGCCAAGATGTCAGCGCCCTGGTGCTCCATGAGGCCAGCGGCTTCGATGCCGAGGCGATCGACCGGCTGCGCAGCCGCCTGCGTTGTGATGTCCTGTTGTTGCGATAAAAAATATAGGCTTGCCAAGCGCCTTCGATGGTGCTGAGATTAAATCTGGATTCAGCCTGTTAGATCAGAGGGCAGCATGACCCAGAAGATTCCCGAGACTCAACACGATTACGACAAGACCCGGATCATCGAGCGGCCGGATGGTTTTTATTGGCTCGACAAGGAGTCCGATGAGCAATACGGGCCCTTCCAGACCTTGTGGGAAGCCGTGCAGGACATGGAATACAGCGCCGAGCCGGAGGTCGAGGCCATTGACGACCTGCAGGAAGTCGAAGACGAACTCGGCATTTCCGATTGGGTCGATCCGGATACCGGTGAACTGGCCGAAGAGACCCACACCCATCTCGAGGACCATTAGTCCGGTCCGGCCCCGGTCTGCCCGGGAAAAAATTCAGACGAACGCCAATAAAAAAGCCGCGCACTCAGCGCGGCTTTTTTGACTGCGCGCCGTCTTATTCTTCGGCCGCGACCACGCGGGGGTTCTCGTGGGTCTTCACGTCGCCGCGCTGCTTGCGGGCAAACTCCTCCAATTGCCGCTTGGCGGCGTCGAAGGCATCGCGCAGGGCCACGTAGACATCCTCGTTCTGGTGGTGGTTCACCACGATCTCGCTGCCCGGCACGGTAATGTCGATGTCGACTCTGAACTCGTTGCCCTGATGCTTGTGCTTGCCGGCGATCTCCACCGTGACCCGACAGGCCATGATCTGCTGATGGAAGCGCTCGAGCTTCTCGGCCTTTTCCTTGATGGCAGCCTCGAGGGCTTCGGATTGCGGGATATCGCGCAGGGTGATCTGCAAAGGCAGTTTCATACTTGTACTCCTTGTCTTGCGGGGTTAGGTGCGGGTTGCCGCTTCGCGCAGGCGTCCGCGGGAAATCAGGCCAGCCATTTCGTTAATTTCCTCGGCGAGCAGTTCAAACAGGTCATCCAGGGTGACGATGCCGACGAGCCAGCCGCCATTATCCACGACTGGCACCCGGCGTACACCCCGGCTGTGCATGTAGCGGATGGTATCGAAGACTCCCTCGGTTTCGCGCACGGTGGCCAGTTCGGCCCCCATGATGTCGCCCACCGTCAGGCCGTCCGGGCTGACCCCGGCTGCCACCACCTCGATGGCGATGTCGCGGTCGGTGACGATGCCGACCGGGCGGCGTTGCCCCTCGACATCCTCGACGACTATCAAGGTACCGACATGGTATTGCCGCATCAGGCGCGCTGCCTCGGGCACATCCATACTACGTTCGGCAATGACGACTTCACGATTGCAGACGGCGCCGATGGTCATGTTGTTATTCCTGTGGGATTGAGCGGTCTTACAGTTTCATTAAAGCCTTTGTATGGGATAAATCAACCGGGCCGCTGCCAAATCAGCGCCCCGTCGCGCCAGACCTCGCGCACCCGGTGGAAGGGCACGCTGTGGGCCGCGCCTTCCTCGTCCAGGGCCTGAAAGCCGAAGCGGTCGGCCGGGTCGAGCCGGATGTCGCGCAGGGCCACCTGCACGATGCGTTGCGCCACCCGGTCGAAATAGCCGATCACGAACTCGCCCCGGCCGAATTCCGGGTCCCATTGGATGCGATGCAGCAGTTCGTGGATCGGGATCATGCCACCCGGAAGTTCTTGAATTGCCAGGGATCATCCAGGTCGAGGTCTTCCGGGAACGGGTGGTTGCGGCCGAGCAGCGGTGTCCAGTCGGTGAACACCCCGGCCATCGTGCCCAGGTAGGGCCGACACATGGCCAGGATGGCGCGGAAGTCCAGGTCGTCCGGCTCGCAGATGCCTAGCTCGGGATGCCGGATCGCCCAGGCCATGGCGGCGACGATGCTGATGGTCACCTGCAGGCTGGTGGCGTTGTTGTAGGGCACTAGCTCCCGGGTCTCCTCGATGGAGAGTTGCGAGCCGTACCAATAGGCGCCGCGGCCGTGGCCCATGAGCAGCACGCCCAGTTCGTCGCGGCCGCTGACCAAATCCTCGCGCGGGATGCGCCAGCGCGGCTGCAATTGCCAGTTCTTGCCGGCGAATTCGTGCAGCGAGAGCAGGGTGGCATCGCAGGGGTGGTAGGCATAGTGCACGGTGGGTCGATAGCGCACCCTGCCGCCCTCGCGCACGGTCAGGTTGTCGGCGATGGAGATCGATTCGCCGTGGGTGATGAGGAAGCCGTGATAGGGGCCCTCCAGCGGCGTCCAGCTACGCACCCGGGTGGCGGCGCCGGGCCGGTTCAAATAGATCGCGGCGTCGGAGCCGAAGCCGTGGCGGGCGCCGTCCGGCGGGAAGTGCCGCTCGTGTGAACCCCAGCCGATCTCGACCGGCTGGCAGATCTCGCCGGCGAAGGCCTCGACCGACCAGGTATTGACGAACTCGCCCGGCTGCTTGCGCTCGGCCGCGAGCTGGGTGTCGCGCTCGGCGATGTGGATGACCTTGACCCCGAGCTGCATGGCCAGCCGAGCCCAGTCTTCGCGACGATTCGGGTTAGCGCTCACTCCGGTGGCGACGGCGATGTCGAGCAGGGCCTGCTTGGTGAAATGGGAGACCAGGCCGGGGTTGGCGCCGTGGTTGACGATGGCGGTCGGCCCGGCCGGATGGGCACGCTTCAGGGCCAGGGCCGCCTCGCGGAAGGCGTAGTTGGAACGCTGCGAAGGGCTGGCGCCGGGATCGGTGTGGCCGCCCGGCCAGGGTTCGATGCAGGTATCGACATAGAGCACGCCGCGTTCTTGGCAATACTCGATCAGGGCCAGGGAGGAGACATCGAAGGAGACATTGAGCAGGAAGTCGCCGGGGCGCAGCAATTCATTCAGCACCGCGACATGGTTCTCGCGAGTGAGTGCCTGCTGGCGCAGTACCACGCCCAGGGCACGGGCCTGTCCGGTCGGGTCGTTGCGCGGCTCGATGATGGTGATGCGCTCGGGCGTGACCCCCAGGTGGCGCAGCAGCAGGGGCAGCACCCCTTGGCCGATGGAACCGAAACCGACCATCACGATGCGGCCGGGAAAGGCGGCATAGGTCTCATGCATTGCATTTTTCTCCTTATGCTTCAATCTAGGCCAGAATCAGCCCGACATGGATTAACGCAGAAGTCTTCGCCGGGTGAGCTTGCAGGCCGCCCAAAAGCCGGCAAGGCCATAGGCGGCGAGGATGAAGCCGTGCCAGAAAATGTCCTGAGGCAGATGGCCGAGCACCAGCGGCCGGGCCAGTTCCACGGCATGGGTGAGCGGCAGCCAGTCGGCCGCCACCTTCAGCCAGGCCGGCAGTTCCGTGGCCGGGTAGAACACGCCGCCCAGCAGCACCATGGGGGTGATCGCCAGGGTGAAGTAGTAGAGGAAGAAGTCGTAGTTGGGCGAGACCGCGTTGATCGCCAAGCCCAGGCCGGCGAAGCACAGGCCGGTGAGCACGATCACCGGGATCAGGCCCAGGCTCATCAGAAAATCCGCCTGCAGGCCCAGACCCCAGATCACGATCATGATGGCCAGGCCCGAGAGCAGGCTCTTCGATGCCGCCCAGACCCATTCACCGAGCAAGACATCGACGAGGCCGAGCGGCGTGTTGAGGATGGCGGCCCAGGTCTTCTGCACGTGCATGCGGGAGAAGGCCGAATACAGCGTCTCGAAGGTGGCGCTGTTCATCACGCTGTAGCAGACGGTGCCGGCGGCGAGGAAGTTGAGATAGGGCACGCCGTTGATGTCCGGCAGCAGCCGGCCGAGGCCGTAGCCCAGGCCCAGCATGTAGAGCATGGGGTCGGCCAGGTTGCCGAGCAGGGAAGGGATGGCCAGCTTCTTCCAGACCAGGAAGTTGCGTTGCCAGACGGGGAGGAAGCGCAGGCTCAGCATCTCAATCCCGCAAATCCCGACCGGTGAGTTTGAGGAAGACGTCTTCCAGGCTGGCCGGCCGGTGCAGATAGCGCAGGTGCGGCATGCCTTCCAGCGCGGCGATCAGCGCCTGTGCCTCGTTGGTGTAGCAGAACAGGGTCTCGCCGATCTTCTCGCAGCGCCGGCAATAGCGCTCGGCCAGGCGGTCACACCAGGTCTCGCTGTCCTCGCCGTCGATCTCCACCACATGCGCCTCGACATGGGCCGCGATCAGCTCGCGCGGCGTGCCCTCGGCGATCAGCCGGCCGTGGTCGATGATGCTGATCCGATCGCATAAGCGCTCGGCCTCTTCCATGAAATGGGTGGTGAGCAGCAGGGTCTTGCCCTCGGCGGTGAGCCGGCGCAGGCCCTGCCAGATCAGATGCCGGGCCTGCGGGTCGAGGCCGGTGGTCGGTTCGTCGAGGAAGATCACGTCCGGGTCGTTGACCAGGGCGCGGGCCAGGGCGAGGCGCCGCTTCATGCCGCCGGACAGGGCGTCGATCCGGGTGTCGGCCTTGCCGGCAAGGCCGGCGAACTCCAAGAGCGCCGGCAGCCGCGCCTCGATCTCGCGCCGGGCAAGGCCGAAATAGCGGCCGAACACCAAGAGGTTTTCGCGCACGGTGAAGTCGGGGTCCAGGCTGTCCGCCTGCGGCACCACGCCGACCCGGGCGCGGGCCGCGCTGGCCTCGCGCGGCAAGGCGTGGCCGAGCAGTTCGATCCGGCCGGCATCGGCCTCGATCAGGCCCAAGGCCAGTCGTAGGGTGGTGGTCTTGCCGGCGCCGTTGGGCCCGAGCAGGCCGTGGCAGGTGCCGGGCGCGAGCTCCAGGTTGAGCCCGGCCACCACCTCGGTCTCGCCGTAGCGCTTGCGCAGGTCCTTCAGGCTCAGGGCTGATGACATAGGGCAAGCAACTGGTCCTGAAGGGCGCGCAGCTTCTTGTGGAAGAAGTGGTCGGCGCCGGCGATCACGTGCAGCGGCACCTCATGTTGTTCGGCATAGCGCTGCACCGCGGCGAGCGGGATCAACTCGTCGACCTCGCCGTGGATGATGTCGGTGCGGGTGGCGGGCGGCTCGAAGGCATACATCGACACCGCCGGGCCGACCATGACCAGATGCTCGGCCGCCAGCCGGAGAGCCACGCGGTGCTGGACATAGGCGCCGAAGGAAAAGCCATAGAGGTGCAGGGGCAGGTCGCCGAACTTCGGGACGACGAACTCCGCCACTGCCAGCAGGTCCTCGGTCTCGCCCTCGCCGTGATCGAACTCGCCGTCGCTGGTGCCGACCCCGCGGAAATTGGGCCGCACCGCGACATAGCCGCACTCGACGGCGGCGCGGGCCAAAGTAGTGACCACCTTGTTTTCCATGCTGCCGCCGTGCAGCGGGTGCGGGTGGGCGATCAGGGCCAGGCCCCGGCGGTTCGCCTCCGGGTCCTCGATCACCGTCTCCACCGCGCCGCCGTCGGGGCGCCTGATCCTTAACTTATACCGCTTCACAGGCCAACCTTGATAAGTGAGAAGCCGCCGGGTCGGTCATTGCGAGCCCCCGCGCTGCGGGGGCGTGGCAATCCATGGGCATCTCGCAGGCAGACATGGATTGCTTCGTCACTTCGTTCCTCGCAATGACGACCGAACGGGGTTATTTCGCATCCGGCAGCCGCAGGCGCTCGACGATCTTGCCGTCGCGCAGGTGCGATTCGACGATCTCGTCGATGTCGTGTTCGTCGACATAGGTGTACCAGACCGCATCCGGGTAGACCACGCAGACCGGGCCCTGGTCGCAGCGGTCGAAGCAGCCGGCGCGGTTGACCCGGCAGTCGCCGCCCTTGCCGTGCAGGCCCAGTTTCTTGGCGTGCTTCTTGGCGTGTTCGAACATGGCCTCGGCGCCCTTGTCGGCGCAGCAGGCGCCGCCGTCCTCGCGCACGTTCAGGCAGAAAAACAGGTGATGTTTGTAGTAGCTCATTGCTATCCCACTTCGTTGTACTTGGCGCAGGAGCCCTTCGAGGTCTCTACCGGGTATTTCTGCGCGTTGATCGCCAATTTGTCTTCGGCCGCCTTGAGCAAATCGATCTCCAGGGTGTTGGCCAGGCTCACCAGATAGATCAGCACGTCGGCCATCTCCTGGCGCACCGCCTCCAGCTTGTCCGGCGGCAGCTCGTGGCTCTGCGCCTCGGTCAGCCACTGGAAGGGCTCCAGCAGCTCGGCCGCCTCCACGATCAGGGCGGCGGTCAGGTTCTTGGGCGAGTGGTACAGCTGCCAGTCGCGCTCGCAGCCGAATTGGCGCACGGCCTCGGCCAGCTGTTCGATCGTGTCGATGCTCATAAGGCACTCCCGATTTGGTTGGCCGATTTTACCACCCGGCCCCGAATCACCCGGCAGCCGCCCGGCCAGGCCGCCGGCGCCGTATAATGTCAGCCAATTCATGAACTTCGACTAGCGATGCAAACCCTCACCGTCGATCTTGGCGAGCGCAGCTACCCCATCCACATCGGGGGCGGCCTGCTCGACCGCGCCGATCTCATCGTGCCCCACCTGGCCCAGCCGCGCGCAGCCATCGTCACCAACACCACCGTCGGCCCGCTCTACCTCGAGCGGCTGAGCAAGACTTTGGCAGGCGCCGGCGTCCAGGTCATCCCCATCGTGCTGCCCGACGGCGAGGCCTACAAGAACTGGGAGACCCTCAACCTCATCTTCGACGCCCTGCTCACCCAGCGGGCGGAGCGCAAGACCACCCTCATCGCCCTGGGGGGCGGCGTGATCGGCGACCTCACCGGCTTCGCCGCCGCCTGCTACCAGCGGGGCATGCCCTTCATCCAGGTGCCCACCACCCTGCTGGCCCAGGTGGATTCCTCCGTGGGGGGCAAGACCGCGATCAACCATCCCCGCGGCAAGAACATGATCGGTGCATTCCACCAACCGCGCCTGGTGCTCGCCGATACTGCTACTCTGGATACGCTGCCAGAACGCGAGTTCTCGGCCGGCCTTGCAGAAGTAATCAAGTACGGTTTGATCATGGATGCACCCTTTCTCGCGTGGCTCGAGGT
>JACAEC010000015.1 GCA_013389055.1 Hydrogenophilaceae bacterium | reverse complement strand
TCTACGTCGATTTCCCGACCGCCTTGCGCTATGCCAGCTTCAACACCATCTCCATGGCCACCACCATGGGCTTGGCGACGGTCGACTTCAACCTCTGGCCCTATTTCGCCGGCCTCTGGATGTTGTTTCTCTGCAGCTTCGCCACCAGCGCCGGCTCCACCGGCGGCGGCATCAAGATGATGCGCGCCATCATCCTCTACAAGCAGGTCTATCGCGAGCTGGTGCGGCTGCTGCACCCCAATGCCCAGCTGCTGACCCGCCTGGGCGGCAGCCCGGTGCCGAACAAGATCACTTACGCCGTGCTGGCCTTCCTCTTCATCTACATCGCCTCCATCGTGGTGCTGTCCTTCATCCTCATCGCCAGCGGGCTCGATGTCTTCACCGCCTTCTCCGCCGTGGTCGCCACCATCAACAACACCGGCCCCGGCCTCAACCAGGTCGGCCCGGCCACCACCTACGCCGTGCTGACCGACTTCCAGACCTGGGTCTGCAGCTTCTCCATGCTGCTCGGCCGGCTGGAGCTGTTCACCCTGCTGGTGGTGCTGACCCCGGCCTTCTGGCGCAAATGAGCGCACTGGAAAATTTCGAAAAGATGCTGGCGGCAGGCAAGGACAACGCCCTGCTCCGCTATTCCCTGGGCAATGAATATCTCAAGGCCGGGCGCCACATGGAGGCCTGCACCCAGTTCGAGGCGGCCCTGGGCTTCGACCCCAAATACTCCGCGGCCTGGAAGCTGCTCGGCCGCGCCCGCATGGAACTGGGCCACTTGGCCGAGGCGGCCGAGGCCTACCGCCAGGGCATCGCCGTGGCCGAGGCCAAGGGCGACGTCCAGGCGGCCAAGGAGATGACCGTCTTCCTCAACCGTGCGCTCAAGCAGTTGGGCGAAGGGTGACGGCCGCGGCCGCATCCGCTACTATCCGCTTTCACCCCGGAATACCTGAAGGAGCACCGCCATGGCGCGCATGGTCAATTGCGTCAAACTGGGCCGCGAGGCCGAAGGCATGGACTTCCCGCCCTACCCCGGCGAGCTGGGCAAGCGCATCTTCGACAACGTGTCGAAAGAGGCCTGGCAAGGCTGGATTCGCCTGCAAACCATGCTGATCAACGAGAACCGGCTCAACCTGGCCGATGCCCAGCATCGCAAATACCTGGCCGAGCAGGCCGAGAAGTATTTCTTCGGCGAAGGCGTCGGCGCCCCCGAGGGCTTCGTGCCCCGCTGATCGGTCCAGCCCAATGAGCGACAAACAGACCCACTTCGGCTTCGAGTCGGTCGCGGAACGCGACAAGGCGCGCAAGGTCGCCGAGGTCTTCCACTCGGTGGCCAACCGCTACGACGTGATGAACGACCTCATGTCGCTCGGCCTGCACCGCATCTGGAAGCGCTTCACCGCCTTGCAGGCCGCGGTGCGGCCGGGCGCCCGCATCCTCGACATCGCCGGCGGCACCGGCGATGTCGCCCGGCTCCTGGCCAAGGATGCCGGGCCCACCGGCGAGGTCTGGCTCACCGACATCAACGGCTCCATGCTCGGGGTCGGCCGCGACCGCCTGCTCGACGAAGGCCTGGCGCTGCCCACCGCGCAGTGCGATGCCGAGCACCTGCCTTTCTCCGACGGCTATTTCGACCTGGTCACCGTCGCCTTCGGCCTGCGCAACATGACCCACAAGGACGGTGCGCTCAAAGAGATGTGCCGGGTGCTGAAGCCGGGCGGCAAGCTGCTGGTGCTGGAATTTTCCAAGGTCTGGAAGCCGCTGGCCCCGGCCTACGACGCCTATTCCTTCGGCCTGCTGCCCAAGCTCGGCCAACTCGTGGCCAAGGACGCGGCCAGCTACAAATACCTGGCCGAATCCATCCGCATGCATCCGGACCAGGAAACGCTCAAGCAGATGTTGTTGGAAGCGGGCTTCGGCAAGGTGGATTACTACAATCTCACGCTCGGGGTCGTGGCGCTGCACGTCGGCGTGAAGTTCTGATTTCCCCCACCCTGCTTCCCATTTATGCCCTTCAGGGTGCATAAATGGGGGAAGAGTTACCTTAGTTGCCTGTTGCTCCCTCCCCGCTTGCGGGGAGGGTTGGGGTGGGGAGCTTCAAGAGTAGGCGCTTGAAGCCCTCATGTCGCTTAGTCCAGCACGACATACTCAATCCCGATGATCTCCAACTCCCGCACACCGCCCGGGGTGGGCACGCGCACGCTGTCGCCCTCGCGCGCCTTGAGCAGGGCGCGGGCCAGGGGCGAAACCCAGGAGATGCGGCCCCGGCCCGGCTCGGCCTCGTCGATGCCGACGATGCTGTAGGTGAACTCGTTGTCATTGTCGAGCACGGTGACGGTGGCGCCGAAGAAGACCTGTTCCACGTTGTCCTGCTGCAGGGGGTCCACCACCACGGCCTGTTCGATGCGCTTGGTCAAAAAGCGCAGGCGGCGGTCGATCTCGCGCAGCCGCTTCTTGCCGTAGATGTAATCGCCGTTCTCCGAGCGGTCGCCGTTGCCGGCTGCCCAGGAGACGATGTTGACCACCTGCGGCCGCTCCACCCGGACCAGATGGTTGAACTCGGCCTGCAGCCGGGCATAGCCGGTGGGCGTGACGTAGTTCTTGCCGCCGGTGGGCTGCGCCGGGGTCAGCTCGTCGTCTTCCTGCTCGTCACCGTCGTCGCGGACGAAGGCCTTGCTCATGGGTTTTCGCTAAGTTGGCGTGATTGAGATGGTGAGAATGTAGACCAAACACCCTCCCCTTCCCAGCCTCCCCCACGAGTGGGGGAGGAGATAACCCCCCTCCCCATTTATGGGGAGGGTTGGGGTGGGGACGAATTTTCGGGAGCCCAGCTAAAGAAGAAAGACAATAAACGGGCTGAAGGAGTTCACTCTTCCAGCTTCGGCGGCTTGCCGTCGTAGACCAGGGCGCGGCGGCGCTCCAGGTAGAAGTCGCGGGTGTATTCGTAGCCGTCGACGGCGGCGGTGTCGAGCGCCTCCTTGGCCTCCAGCAACTCGGCCCGCCTGCTGATCAGGCGCAGGAACTGCACGCCGCCGCGGGCTTCGTCGTCTTCCAGGTCGTAGACCGGGTCGAGATAAGCGCTGTCGACGATCAGGCCGGCGGTATCGCGGAAATCGCTCGGCCCCAGGATGGGCAGCACCAGATAGGGCCCGGTGCCCATGCCCCAGTGGCCCAGGGTCTGGCCGAAGTCCTCGTTGTGTTTCCTCAGGCCGGCCTCGGAGGCGATATCGAGCACGCCGGCTAGGCCGAAGGTGGTGTTGATGGACAGGCGCATGAAATCGCGTGCGGCCAATTCGATCTTCAATTGCAGCAGGTCGTTGGCCACCACGGAGACGTCGTCCAGGTTGGAGAAGAAGTTGCGCACGCCGGTCCGGCCGAAGCCGGGCATCACCGCCTTGTAGCCCTGGGCGATCGGCTTGATCGCCGCCTTGTCCACGGTCTCGTTGAAGCTGTGGATGGCGCGGTTCATCGGCTCCAGCGGATCGCGCGGGTCGCCGTTGCTGGCGCAGCCGGCCAGCAGGGTCAGGGCGGCGCAGGCCGCCAGGGTCGTTTTGTGGTTCAGCATGATGCAGTTCAGTCCCTAAAGGAGCGGTTGTTCTTGGATTCAGGCCAAAGCTAACGCAATAGGCGCGGCTTGTTAATAGGTATCGGCCACATGGCACCTATGGCATATCTACTTATTATCAAGGGACGGGGCTGGTGCCGCCGCCGGTGATGGCGCCTGTGCCGGTGTACAGGGTGCCAGTTGAACCCTGTTCGACAAAGGCCGCCACGCCGGTGACCTGGCGCGGGGTGGCGGTGTTGCCATCGATGCCCCAGCCGAGGCCGACGAATTTGCCGTTGGGGCCGGCGACGAAGCCGGCGATGTCGCCGTTGCAGCCGCTGCCACATTCCAGGATGGCGGAATCCGCGCCGCCGCTGATAAAGGTTGCGCTGCCCTTGCCGGTAATCCCGCCCGTGGCCACGTTGATGTGGCCATCCGCGAAGGGCACCGCCAGTTGATAGACATTGGTATTGTTGGCGCGGGTGAGCTCAATATCCAGTGTGGCATGGACTTGCCCGGTGCCGAATTTGATCTGTACTTGCGAGGTTGACAGCATATCGCCGCTGCCATTGCCGTCGCTGAAGCTCGCTGGGGTGTGGGCGGCATGGGTGTAAGTCACGACACCACCGCTCGTGGGCAAGTCGCTGAAGGGCGCGCCGCCGATGAAATGCACGGCCTGGGTCGGCGACAGCGTGTCCGTTTCACTCGGCCGCTCCGGCTCGGTGACCGTGATGCTGCCGTTCGTCCAGGTGCCCCAGAACAAGACGCTGCTGCCATTCGAGTCGATTCGCCCTTCCTGCGCCAAATCGGCCTTGATTTCGACGGTCGTGCCGTCTTCCAGCACCGCGCCGCCGATCTTGTTCGTGGCATCGACAAACAAGTCGGATTTGCCGTGAAACTCGGCCAGGTGGCTGTCGGCTCCGTATTGACCGCCATCGCCATAAGAATGGACCAGCAGGCCGACCAAGCCGGCGCCGCCAATATTCTTCGTAGCGTCAGGCTGCTCGTTGGATTTGTAATTGTCTTCCACTTTGCCAATCATGGGGTCGGTTTGAATGGTGCCGTCGTTGCTCACCACATCGGTCCGGCTGTCGCC
>JACAEC010000040.1 GCA_013389055.1 Hydrogenophilaceae bacterium | reverse complement strand
GGCATGACGACTTGATCAGAACTTCCCTGGATTCCCGCGTTCGCGGGAATGACGATACGGAATGGCGTTTACGAATCCCGCAACTTCGTCACCTGCGCCGCCGCCCCGCCCCGGGCCAGGGTGACCTCGATCTCGTTGCCCACTTGCAAATCCGTGCTGTCGCGCACGATGCGGCCTTTCTGGTCGCGCACGATGCTGTAGCCGCGTTCGAGCACGGCCTGGGGGTTGAGGTGGTTAAGGTGGCTGCCCAGGGCGTCGAGCCGGGCGGTGAGTCGGGCGAGCCGATTGTGCTGGCCGCGCTGCTGGCGCTGCTGCAGATAAACCAGGCGCTGGGCGAGGCCGCCCAGGTCGGGCCGCAGGCCATGCAGCCGGGCCGCCAGTTGCTCGTTACGCCCCTGGCGCTGCTGCAAGCGGCCGGCCAGGGCATGGTGCAGGCGCCGGCCGAGGTGGTCGAGGTGGCGGCGCTGCTCGTTCAGGCGGGCGGCCGGATGGATCAGCCGCCGACTCATACCATCGAGGCGCTGGGCCAAGTTGTCCAGGCGGCGGCGCTGGCCGAATTGCAGGCGGCGCGCGAGGTGGTCGAGCTGCTGGGCCAGTTCCGTGCGGTCCGGCGTGGCCAGCTGGGCGGCGCCGGTCGGCGTGGGCGCGCGCAGGTCGGCGACGAAGTCGGCGATGGTGAAGTCGGTCTCGTGGCCGACGCCGGAGACGGTGGCGATGGGACAGGCGGCGATGGCCCGGGCCACCGCCTCCTCGTTGAAGGCCCAGAGGTCTTCGATGCTGCCGCCGCCGCGCACGATTAATAGGACATCGCATTCGGCCCGCTCGCCGGCGGTATGAATGGCGGCGGCGATCTGCTCGGCCGCGCCGCTGCCCTGGACCAGGGTGGGATAGAGCACGACGGCGGCGGCCGGCCAGCGCCGGGCGAGGGTGGTCAGCACGTCGCGCAGGGCGGCGGCCTTGGCTGAGGTGACGATGCCGATGCGCTGCGGCATGCGCGGCAGTTCGCGTTTGCGGGCCGGGTCGAACAGGCCTTCTTTTTCCAGCTTTTCCTTCAGCCGGTTGAAGGCCTCGAACAGGGCGCCCAGGCCGGCCCGGCGCAGGGTCTCGATCGAGAGCTGGAATTCGCCGCGCGCCTCGTAGATGCTGGCGACGGCGCGCACCTCGATGTGGTCGCCCTCGCGCGGCTGCCAATCGAGGAACTGGTTGCGGTTCTTGAACATGGCGCAGCGCACGCTGGCCTGGGCGTCTTTGAGGGTGAAGTACCAGTGGCCGGAGGGGGCGCGGGTGAAGTTGGACACCTCGCCGGATACCCAGCAGAGCGGGATCTGGCCTTCGATGGCGCGGCGCGCCAGGCGATTCAGTTGGGTGACGGTAAGGACATCAGAGGCGGCTGGGTTCATGGCGCGATTATCGCCGCAAAGGGCCGGGCTGTCTGACGCAAGCTGTGAAAACCACGGATTTTCGGGCCTTCCAGCGGGGGTTTTAGGACGGATTAATCCACAATCTGCAATAAGTTCCCGGCGTGGTTGATCTAAGTGATTGCCGCCCAAGGGAAATTTTGTAAGTCTTTGTATTTATTGATGCTGGAATGCGCTTAAAAAATAGCCTAGGAGCCCGAAACAGTTTTGTAACGGCCACTTAGGGCTTCTGTACCGAGCTTATTCACAGAGTTATCCACAGATTCTGTGGAAGATTCCTACTAAGCCTCTGTTGATGGCCACGACACTTGGATAGCCTCGCTTCCGCCCGCCCCAAGCGGCTGCGCGATGGGGGCGCGTCGAGTCGGCTTGCCGGCTGTCGCCGAGGTTTTTTTATTAAGACGATGGGTTTATAGTTAGCCCTTTTTCCACGGCGGCTTTCGAGCCGCCGTGTGTTTTTCATTACAACGTGGTTGTGGGAACGATGACCGATTTCCTGATGCAAACCTATGCCCGGCAGCCCGTGGCCTTTGTCCGCGGCGAGGGCGTTTGGCTCTACGACGAACAAGGCGACAAGTATATGGATGCCCTGGCCGGTGTGGCCGTGAACGGCCTCGGCCACGGCCATCCCAAGCTGGCGGCGGCCCTGTGCGAACAGGCCGGCCGGCTGATCCATACCTCGAATATCTATCGCATCCCGGAACAGGAGCGACTGGCCGAGCAGTTGTGCCAGATGTCCGGCCTGGAGCGCGCCTTTTTCTGCAACTCGGGCGCCGAGGCCAACGAGGCCGCGATCAAGATCGCCCGCCTCTACGGCCACAACAAGGGCATCGAGAACCCGGCCATCGTGGTCATGGAGAAGAGCTTCCACGGCCGCACCATGGCTACCCTGTCGGCCACCGGCAACCGCAAGGTCCAGGCAGGCTTCGAGCCGCTGGTGACCGGCTTCGTGCGGGTGCCGTTCGGCGATGCCGAGGCGGTGGCCAAGCTGGCGGAGCACCACAACAACATCGTCGCTGTCCTGGTCGAGCCCTTCCAGGGCGAGGGTGGCGTCAACGTGCCGGCCGCCGACTATCTGGTCAAGCTGCGCGCGATCTGCGATGCCAACGAATGGCTAATGATGCTGGATGAAATCCAGACCGGCATCGGCCGCACCGGAAAATGGTTCGCCTTCCAACACGGCAACGTGCTGCCCGATGTGATGACCCTGGCCAAGGGCCTGGGTTCGGGCGTGCCGGTCGGCGCCTGTCTTGCCCGCGGCATTGCGGCCGAGACCTTTGTGCCTGGCAAGCATGGCTCCACCTTCGGCGGCGGCCCGCTGGCTTGTACCGCCGCGCTGACCACCTTGAAGGTGATGGCCGAGGAGCGCTTGCTGGACAACGCCGCCGATGTAGGCGCCTATATCCGCGCCGACCTGGCCGAGCGCTTGAAGGGCGTAGCCGGGATTCGGGAGATTCGCGGCCAGGGCCTGATGATCGGCATCGAGCTCGACCGGCCCTGCGGCGATCTGGTCAAGCAGGCGCTGGCGCAGAAACTGTTGATCAACGTCACTTCCGATACGGTGGTGCGGCTGCTGCCGCCGCTGATCATGTCCCGGCAGGAGGCGACCGAGTTGACCGAGAAGCTCGCCGGGCTGATTCGGGCGTTTCTTGCCTGAGGGGATGGTGATGACTCGGGATGTGAAACACTTCCTGCAGTTCAAGGACTTGTCGCGCGACGAGCTCGCGCATCTGTTCGTCCGCACCGGCGTGATCAAGCAGCGGTTCAAGCACTACCAGCCCTACCACCCGCTGTCCGATCGCACCCTGGCGATGATCTTCGAGAAGAGCTCGACCCGCACCCGCTTTAGTTTCGAGGCCGGCATGCACCAGTTGGGCGGCGCCGCCATCTACCTCAACACCCGCGACACCCAATTGGGCCGGGGCGAGCCGGTGGAGGATGCGGCCCAAGTGATCTCGCGCATGGTCGACATCGTGATGATCCGCACCTTCGAGCAGGAGATCATCGAGCGCTTCGCCGCCCACTCGCGGGTGCCGGTGATCAACGGCCTGACCAACGAATACCACCCCTGCCAGATCCTGGCCGACATCTACACCTTCATCGAGCATCGAGGTCCCATCCAGGGCAGGACCGTGGCCTGGATCGGCGACTCCAACAACATGTGCAACACCTGGCTGCAGGCCGCCGAGATCTTCGGCTTCCATGTGCATGTCTCGACCCCGCCAGGCTACGAGATCGAGCCGGAGCGGGCCAACCTGTACGGCACCGACCACTACGAGGAATTCGCGGACCCCCTGGATGCCTGCCGCGGCGCCAACATGGTGAACACCGACGTGTGGACCAGCATGGGCTTCGAGGCGGAGAACGAGTAACGCATGCGGGCCTTCGCCGACTGG
>JACAEC010000014.1 GCA_013389055.1 Hydrogenophilaceae bacterium | reverse complement strand
CCTTTACTGCTGTCGCTCGACTTATCGATAGCCCAGTTGCCACCGAGCTCATGGGCACCGGGGCCAAAGAAGGCCCCGTTGATCTTGCCGCTGACGCCTTCCTCAGTGACGGTTCCCGTCAGCGTGCCCGTGATGGCATTGCTACCATTCCAACCAGCATCGACGGTGGCGCCACTCACCCAGGTTCCATTCGAGGTACTAAGTGCGCCGAATGTGCCCGTCAAGCTCTTCGCAGCGAAATCGGCATGCAGCGCAGCGCCGCCCGTGACTGCCGCGGCATTGCCGGACGCATCGACCCGGTAGCCTTTCACCTCGCCGTTGTAGCTGGCACTGCCCGTGGTCTGGATATCCGCGTATGGCGTCAGCCTGCCCGCCACCCACATCGAGCCGGGCAGGAAGCTGGGCTCAGAATCGGACGATGTGCCAGTTTTTCCCCAATAGCCCCAGGTCAGGTATTGATAGCCGTCGCTCTGGGTCGTCGCCGTGACCAGCATAGCCGCCTCGCCATCCTCCGTGGTGCCGGCCCAGCCGAAGGCCTTGGGCGAGACATAGGCGGAGATGGAATCGCTCGCCTCCGCCGTGTCGATCGTGTGCGTCAGCGGCGCCTCGGTCTCGGTCAGGGTTGCCCTTGCCGACACGGTGCCTGCCGCGGTATCGAAAGAGATGGTGGCATCGCTCGGCAGATCGTTCATGGCCAAGAAGCGGCGGGCACCATCATTATCTTTTTCACCGAAGCCGACCGCGAAGCCGTACCACGTCTGATCGGCGGGAATGGCGTCCGGCGCGTAGTAAGTCGTCGGCGTGGGATTCACGGCCAGGCCGGTCAGCATCATCGAGGTGTAATACGTGTCTTCATTCTCGACCATATAAGCGCCGAAGGTGCCGCCGAAGCCGGCCGGGGTGCTGCCCGTGCCATAGATCTGCATATTGGTGTTGCCGCGCCCGGCATCGAACAGGCCGCGGTTGTTATAGAAATCGTCGGGGTTGCAATCGATACAGTCGGGCAGAGCCACATAGCGCCCCTCGATTTTCTTGGTGTCGGGGTTGACCTCGCCGATGAAGAAGCCCATGCCCGGCTGACCGAGCGGGGCGGTCTGGTCGAAGGCGAAGGCCTTCTTGTTGGCCCAGTTCACGCTCAGCTCGCCCGAGGGGCTGGCGCCAGCGCCTATGCGGAAATAACTATCCCCCTCATGCTGGGCGCTGCTGAACAGGTCGAACACCGTCACCCCGCTGCTACGCAGGCTGGTGAGCTTGGTGCCGAAATAACCTTCGACCGCATTCAAATCATAATCGCACTCGCCCTCGCATGTCTTGAACAGAACGAAGCGATAGAAGTCCTTGTCGGGCGTCCATTGCACGAAGGAGTTTTCATGCATGGTGTAACCAAATGCCCGAACCTGATCCTCATAAGGATTCCCTTCTTCATCCTTGTACGGTGAACGAAGCGGGGTGATGCTGGATTCCCCATATTGCACAAACGCCTGCTTGTAGCTCCGATCCTCGACATCAAAGAATCCGGGGGTCGGCTCGGTCGTGTCCAGGATGAACTCCGCCGGCACATCCGGTTGGGCCAGGGACCAATAGGGGTAGGTCAGCGCAAAGTCGATCTTGTTGGTCCCAGATCCGGCTGCCGCCAACACTGACAGCGCCGTCCGGGTCCGCCAAACCAGATCGCCGCCCTCGCCATCGAGGCTATTCATATAGCCGCCGCTATAAGGCAGGCCTTTGCTGAGGATGGGGTTGGCGATGGCCAGCGCCAACTCGTCGGCCAATGCCTCGGCCAACTTAGCCTCTGTAGCGAAACCGGTGTACTCGGGCACTTTGATGTAGACACCGCCGGTCAGGTCGGCCAGTTCCTCGGCCGCGCCTTTGGCTTGCTCAACATCCTCCGTGCTCTTCCAAAGCAGGGGGTCCGACTCGTCGCCCCAATTCAGGCCATAGAAGTCGACGAAGGAAACGCTGATGCCATTGGCCTTGAGCGCATCGCCGAGCGCTTTCTCATTGACGGCGCCTTGCCAAGACTTGTCATCGCCGAGGACGATGATGCTCTTGCTCGCCGTGCCGCTGCGCCAGCCGGTATCCTGGCCGGTCGCCGCCTGCTGCATGGCATAGAAGTTGCCGCCGCTGGGGCCGCCCGAGGCATTCCAGGTTTCGATCTTGCCTTTGACTTGACCTTTGTTGTCTGTAATTGATTGCATCAAGTCGTAGTAAACCGACACATCGTCGTCGTGGACTGGGTCGCTCTTGAAGCGGCCGACGCCCCATTGGTAGGCCGTGCCGGTGCCGCTGGAGAAGCTGTCGACTACCTTTTGCGCGCCGCTCGTGGCGAGGTTGATGAAGCTGATCTGACCATCATCATCGAAATAGACGGGGTCACCCATGCTGCCGGTGTTGTCCGCCAGGAAGAAGACATCGACCAGGCTCACCGGCGGTGGCGGCGGTGGTGGCGGCGGTGGTGGCGGTGGCGGCGGCGGTGGCGGCGGCGGCGGGGGATTTTCTATCTCACCATCGCCGCCACCAACAAAACCATCGCCTAGGTTGCCGGCACCACCCGCGCCCGTCGGCGGCAGGTTGTTGACGACAATGCCTTCGATCTCCTGGAAGCCTTCCTTGGCGGCCGGCGGCAGGGCGCCCTCGGTGGTCGGCGCCGGGGCCGTCTGGCGCGAGGTGATGGCCGCGACCTGGCCGGCGGCCAACTGCAGCAGGCCGGCCGGGTTGACGATGGCAATCTTGCCGTCGGTCACCCGGATGAAGGTGCCGCCGTCGATGAAAATGTCGAAGGTGGTGCCGCGGATGCCGATGGTGGCGGTGGGGGTGTCGAGCTTGAAGCCGTCCGGGTTCTTCTTGCCGATCAGGCCGGTGATGGCGCGCAGGCCGCCCTTGCTGGTGGTGAAGCCGATCTGGTTGTCCTTGTCGACCTTGGGATTGAAGCGGTAGGCGTCGACCTTGAATTCGCTGTTGGACTTGAGGGCGACCACTTGGCCGTCCTCGAAGCGGAGCATGGCGAAGCTTTTGTCGCCGGTGGCGATCTGGGTGCCGACTTCGAGCCGGTCGCCCTTTTGCGCGGCGCGCGCGGCCTGGCCCGGATAGGCGATGGAGACGGTACCGCTCAGGGTGTGGATTTGGCTGACCGCCGCTTGGGCCAAGACAGCGAACATCAGCAGCCAGGCGCCGAACCAGAACTTCCAGATGTGCGAGTGCTTCATAGGGCCCCCCTTCAGGCCATGTCACTCCCCCCTGTTCACGACTTATATAGGTATTTGTACTTAAT
>JACAEC010000087.1 GCA_013389055.1 Hydrogenophilaceae bacterium | reverse complement strand
GGGGTGACTCCGCCGACCATCTTGGTTCCATAGGCCAGGCACTGGGCGGTGTGGAAGGCTCCGGCCTTCCCGGTGATGCCCTGGCAGATGACCTTGGTGTTCTTGTTGACCAGGACGCTCATTTCGACGCCTCCTCGACGGCACGCTTGGCCGCTTCGGTGAGGTCGTTCGCCGCGATGATGGCCAGGCCCGAATTGGCCAAGAGCTCGCGGCCCTTGTCGGCATTGGTGCCCTCCAGGCGCACCACCACCGGCACCTTGACGCCCACCTCTTTCACCGCCTGGATGATGCCCTCGGCGATCAGGTCGCAGCGCACGATGCCGCCGAAGATGTTGATCAGCACCGCCTTGACGTTGCTGTCGGCCAGGATGATCTGGAAGGCGCGCGCCACCGTCTCGGCCGTGGCGCCGCCGCCGACGTCGAGGAAGTTGGCCGGCATGCCGCCGGAGAGCTTGATCAGGTCCATGGTCGCCATGGCCAGGCCGGCGCCGTTGACCATGCAGCCGATGTTGCCATTGAGCGCGATGTAGTTGACGTTGTGGGCGTGGGCCTCGGCCTCCTTGGGGTCGATCTGCGACAGGTCGGCCTGGCAGACCAAGTCCTTCTGCCGATACAGCGCGTTGTCGTCGACGCCCATCTTGCAATCGAGCGGCAGCAGCTGACCATCCGCCGTGACGATGAGCGGATTGATCTCCAACAGCGCCAAATCCTTCTCGATGAAGATGCGGTAGAAACCCTTGACCAGCTTGACGAAGGCACCGATCTGCTCGCCGGCCAGGCCCAGGCCGAAGGCGAGGTTGCGGCCCTGGTAGTCCATCAGCCCGGTGATGGGGTTCACCGTCTCGCGCAGGATTTTCTCCGGCTCGCGGGCGGCGACCTCCTCGATCTCCATGCCGCCGGCGCTGGAGGCGACGATGCCGATGCGTTCGGCGGCGCGGTCGACGGTGATCGACAGATAGAGTTCGCGCGCGATGGCCAGGGTCTCTTCGATCAGCAAGGTATTGACCGGCTGGCCGTCCGGCGCGTTCTGGTAGGTGACCAGGCGACTGCCGAGCAGGGCCTTTGCGGCCGCGGTCAGTTCCGCCTCGGATTTGCAGAGCTTGACGCCACCGGCCTTGCCGCGGCCGCCGGCGTGGATCTGGGCCTTGGCCACCCATGCCGCACCGCCCAACTGACTGGCCGCCGCGGCGCACTCGGCCGCATCTTGAATCGTGACGCCGCGCGGGGTGGCGATGCCGTAATCGCGCAGCACCGCCTTGGCTTGATATTCGTGCAGGTTCATAGCGAATCCGCTGGACGCAAAAGCCGCTATTTTACGCGCGAAGGCGCGCCCGCGTGGAATCCGGTAGCATTGGCACCCGATTGGCTTTCACCCTCGAATCCGGCAGCATTGCCAAGAAACAAACGCCTTTCCCTCATCCCAACCCTTCTCCCGGAGGGAGAAGGGCTTTTCCTCCCTCTCCCTCCGGGATTTATGCCCTTTAGGGTAGAGGGACTGAGGGTGAGGGACGGCAATTGCCTTTGACCATAAGCGCACATGAACGAAATATTAGTCCTCTACTACAGCCTGCACGGCTCGGTGAAACAGCTGGCCAGCCACATCGCCCACGGCGTCGAGTCGGTGCCCGGCGTGCAGGCCCGCATCCGCACCGTGCCCAAGGTGGCGGCCGAATCGGAAGGGCCGGCCAAGCTGGTGCCGGACGCGGGCGCACCCTATGTCAGTCATGCCGACCTCGAACAGTGCATCGGCCTCGCCCTGGGCTCGCCCACCCGCTTCGGCAACATGGCGGCGGCGATGAAGTACTTCTGGGATTCGACCTCCGGGCTTTGGCTGAACGGCGCCCTGGCCGGCAAGCCGGCCTGCGTCTTCACCTCCAGCGCCAGCTTACACGGCGGCCAAGAGAGCACGCTGCTCACGATGATGCTGCCGCTGATGCACCACGGCATGGTGGTGGTCGGCCTGCCCTACAGCAACCCGGAACTTAACCAGACCCGCGCCGGTGGCACCCCCTACGGCGTCTCCCATTTCGCCGGGCCGGATGGCAAGCAGCCGGTCACCGAGGAAGAGCGCCGGCTGGCCTTCGCCCAGGGCAAGCGCCTGGCCGAAGTGGCGCTGAAGTTGGCGACATGAGCAGGGAGCAGGGTTCCCGCTTGCGGGATGCGACCGGCCGCGAAAACGATGTTTCGGTGCAGGCTAACATGCGCGTAGCGCAAGTTAAGCGAAGCGGCCGAAGCCAATGCCGCCGCGAGCCGACACCGAGGCAAATCAGGTCTCTGCGATGCACTCAGGAGGCGAGATGAGCGAACTCGGCAACGAGGCCCGCCGCTTCGTGCGCGGCCAACACCAGGGGGTGCTGAGCACGCTGTCCCAGCGGCTACCCGGCTACCCCTTCGGCTCGGTCACGCCGTTCATGCTCGATCAAATGGGCCGGCCGGTGATCCTGATCTCGACCCTGGCCGAGCACACCAAGAACATCGACGCGGACCCTCGGGTGTCGCTGATCGTGCAGCCGTTCACGCCGGACCCGCAGGAGGCCGGCCGGGTCACCCTGGTCGGCCGGGCCGAGCGCCTGCCTACGAAAGACACGCTGGGCCCACGCTATCTGCGCTATTTCCCGCAGGCCGAGAACTACTTCGCCATGCATGATTTCCATTTCTACCGGATCGAACCCGAACGCATCCGCTACATCGGCGGCTTCGGCAAGATCCACTGGATCGAGGCCGAGGCCTTCCTGGCCGAAGCCAATGCCTTGGCCGAGCAGGAGACCGGCATCCTCGAACACATGAACGCCGACCATGTCGAGGCCTTGCGCGATTACTGCCGCCATTTTCATGGCATCACGCCCGATCGGGCGGAGATGATCGGCATCGACGGCGACGGCTTCGATGTCCGGGCCGATGACCGCGTCCTCCGATTCACATTCGCCGAGCCCATTCGGGACGCCGCAGGGGCACGCACGGCCTTGGTGGCGATGGTGCAGCAATGTCGAACCTGAAAACCGTCAGCCATTGGCTCAGCATCGCCAGCCTGATTGCGCTGATCCTGCTCTGCCTGGCCTGGGAACTGTGGCTGGCGCCGTTGCGGCCGGGCGGCTCCTGGCTGGTGCTCAAGGTGCTGCCTCTGCTCGCCCCCCTGTTTGGCATCCTGCGCGGCCGGCTCTATACATACAAATGGGCGAGCCTTCTGATCTGGCTATACTTCACCGAGGCCACCGTTCGCGCTTGGTCGGATGCCGGCCTGTCGGCACAGTTGGCCTTGGTGGAACTGCTCCTGTCCCTGCTGTTCCTGGTATCGGCGGTGCTGTTTATCCGGACCAGCCGGGCCGAGCACCGCAAAAACTGATTTAAATCAGTTTTTTGCAAAGGCGGGTGGACAAAACAACAAGGATATCAGTATCCTCTTATAAGCTCATTTTCACTGACCAAGGAGCCGTGATGAATAAAATCAGTTTCACCCACTTCACCTATTTGCCGATGTCGATGCGCGTGCTGTTCACCATGGTCTTGCTGGTGTTCGGTACCGGCTACCTGATGGCCATGATCCAGGTTTGGGAGTCGCACGCCGGCCGCGACGGCAAAGAAATGCTCACCGCCAAGGATTTGATGATCGCCTACAGCGGCAACCCGGAAGGCACCAAGCTGGAATCGGCCCTGCGCGGCCCCATGGCCGACATGCTGCCGCCGGAGAAGCGTGAGGTGATCTTCGCCTGGCTGCACGAGGGTGCCAAGACCGAGGAGTTCGCCGGCAAGATCAACCCCATCATGCAGGAGCATTGCGTGATGTGCCACAGCCCGGCAGTCAACCCGCACCTGCCCGACCTGACCAATCAGGATGGCGTGATGAAAGTGGCCGCCAAGGACACCGGCATGACCGTGCCGACCCTGGTGCGCGTGTCCCACATCCACCTATTCTCGATTACCTTCATCTTCTTCATCACCGGCTTCATCTTCACCCATGCCTATTTGCGTCCGGTCTGGATCAAGTGCCTGGCCATTGCGATTCCCTTCCTGACCATCCTGACCGACATCGGCTCCTGGTACCTGACCAAGGTCTGGACCGGCTTCGCCTGGATGGTGATCGGCAGCGGCGCCTTGATGGGTCTGTCCTTCGCCTTCATGTGGCTCACCTCGATCTACCAGCTCTGGTTCTACAAGCTGCCGGAGAACGTCGCCGAGGAAGAGGGCAAGCTGCCGGGCGTCTATCGCTAAGCATCGCGCACCAAGAAAAAGGGCGGCCCGCGGGTCGCCCTTTTTTATTGCCGGTCGCTCAGATCAAACTTGAGGATGCGCCCGCGTCTCGTCGGTGGCCAGCTTGTTCAAGGCATGCAGATAGGCCTTGGCCGAAGCGATGACGATGTCGGTGTCGGCACCCTGGCCGTTGACGATGCGGCCGCCGCGGTTGACCCGCACGGTCACCTCGCCCTGGGCATCGGTGCCGCTGGTGATGTTGTTGACCGAATACAGCATCAGGTCGGAACCGCTCTTGACCAGGCTCTCGATCGCCTTGAAGGCGGCGTCGACCGGACCGCCGCCATCGGCCGCGGCGGCCCGCTCCTCACCGTTATCCGACAACACCACCGCCGCATGCGGGGTCTCGCCGGTTTCCGAACAGACCTTGAGCGAGACCAGTTTGTAACGGTCCTGGGTGGCGGAACTCGCCTCATCGGAGACCAGGGCATGCAGATCCTCGTCGAAGATCTCATGCTTCTTGTCGGCCAGGTCCTTGAACCGGGCGAAGGCGGCATTCCAGGCCTCTTCGCTGTCCAGCTCGATGCCCAACTCCTTCAAGCGGGTCTTGAAGGCGTTGCGGCCGGAATGCTTGCCGAGCACCATCTTGTTGGCGGTCCAACCCACGTCTTCGGCCCGCATGATCTCGTAGGTCTCGCGGTGCTTGAGCACGCCGTCCTGGTGGATGCCCGACTCGTGGGCGAAGGCGTTGGCGCCGACGATGGCCTTGTTCGGCTGCACGGCGAAGCCGGTGATGCCGGAAACCAGGCGCGAGGCCGGCACGATCTGGGTGGTGTCGATCCGGGTGTCGCAAAGGAACATGTCCTGCCGGGTGCGCACGGCCATGACGATCTCTTCCAGCGAGGCGTTGCCGGCCCGCTCGCCCAGGCCGTTGATGGTGCACTCGACCTGGCGGGCGCCGTTCAGCACCGCCGACAGGGAGTTGGCCACGGCCAAGCCCAAATCGTTGTGGCAATGCACGGAGAACACGGCCTTGTCCGAGTTCGGGATGCGCTCGCGGAGATTCTTGATCAAATTGCCGAATTGCCAGGGCATGTTGTAGCCGACGGTGTCCGGGATGTTGACCGTCTTGGCGCCGGCGGCGATCACCGCTTCCAGCACGCGGCAGAGGAAGTCCAACTCGGAACGGCCGGCGTCCTCGGGCGAGAACTCGACGTTGTCGGTCCACTGGCGCGCCCAAGTCACCGCCTTCACCGCCTGCTCGACCACCTGGTCGGGCGTCATCCGCAGCTTCTTCTCCATATGGATCGGGCTGGTCGCGATGAAGGTGTGGATGCGGCCCGAGTTGGCGCCCTTGAGCGCCTCGCCGGCGCGGGCGATGTCCTTCTCCAAGGCGCGGGCCAGGCCGCACACCGTGCTGTCCTTGATGGTGTCGGCCACCGCCTTGACCGACTCGAAGTCACCGTTGCTGGCAGCCGGGAAGCCGGCCTCGATGACATCCACCCGCATCCGCTCCAACTGCTTGGCGATGCGGACCTTCTCTTCCTTGGTCATGGATGCGCCGGGGCTCTGCTCGCCGTCGCGCAAGGTCGTATCGAAAATAATCAACTGGTCTTTCATGGCACGCTCCGATGGGTGCTCCGCCGTTCACTCGGCAGGGATTTATAACTTAAAACCACGAACTACAAAGGGGGAGAGTTATCAGTGCCCGCGCAGGGGCAGCAGCAGGCGCGTGGCGTGCCGAACCAGGGAGTGGAATTGGAATGAGTCAAAAACGGTTCGCATGGCCTTGAATATAAATACCTTCCAAATATTTCGCAAGGCCTATTTCGTACCCTCGGCCGGGCTCCCCCGCCGACTCCGGACATAGCGGACCAACCAGAGCACGTAACCGGACAGGCCGTAGCCGACGAACAGGGCGAACAGCACGGTCGGCGGATCGGCCGAGACCAGGATGAAACCCAAGGCCACTAGGACCACGGCGATGAAAGGCACGCTCTTGCGCAGGTTGATGTCCTTGCCGCTGTAGAAGGGCAGGTTGCTGACCATGGTGATGCCGGCCAAGATGGTCAGCACCCAGGCCAGCCAGCGGATGCTGTGGCCGGCGACCTCGTAGTCATGCATGACCCAGATCAGGCCGGCGATCAGGGCCGCGGCGGCCGGGCTGGGCAGGCCCTGGAACCAGCGCTTGTCCTGCACTTCGAGCTGGGTGTTGAACCGAGCCAGGCGCAGGGCCGCACCGACGCAATAGACGAAGGCCGCCAGCCAACCCAGCTTGCCCATGTCCTTCAGGGCGAAAGTGTAGATAACCAGGGCCGGCGCCACGCCGAAGGCCACCATGTCGGAGAGCGAGTCGTATTCGGCGCCGAAGGCGCTCTGGGTGCGGGTCAGCCGCGCCACCCGGCCATCGAGGCCGTCGAGCACCATGGCGATGAAGATGGCGACCGCCGCATGCTCGAAGCGCCCGTTCATGGCCTGGACGATGGCGTAGAAACCAGCGAACAAGGCACTGGTGGTGAACAGATTGGGCAGCAGGTAGATGCCCTTGCGGGCAAACGGATTCGGACGCTTGATCGCCGGTTCCGCCATGCTCAGGCCAACTCCGCCAAAATCGTCTCGCCGGCCCGGGTCTTGTCGCCCAGGGCGACACGAGGCCGGGTATCGGTCGGCAGGTAGACATCGACCCGTGAGCCGAAACGGATGAAGCCGTAGCGCTGGCCGGGCTGGAGCGTGTCACCCGGCTCCACGTAACTCAAGATGCGCCGTGCGATCAGGCCGGCGACCTGCACGCAGGTGATGTCGACCCCGGCCGGGGTTTGGATCCAAAGGGCGTTGCGCTCGTTCTCCCGGGATGCCTTGTCCAGCGCGGCGTTGATGAACAGGCCCGAGTGGTACCACTGCTCCTTCACCTCGCCGGCGACCGGGCTGCGGTTGGAATGGACGTTGAACACGTTCATGAACACGCTGATCTTCAGGGCGTCGCGCTTGAGCCACGGGTCCTGGGTCTTTTCCACGGCGACGATGCGGCCGTCGGCCGGCGCGATGATCAACTTGTCGCCCACTGGCACCTGGCGGCCCGGATCGCGGAAGAATTGCAGGACGAAGACCAGGAAGGCCCAGAACGGCAAGGACCAAAGCCAGCCGGCGAACCAGGTGACGGCCAGCGCCAGCGCCAGCGCGAGCACGAGATGGCCCCAGCCCTCACGGGCAATCAGCGGGTGAGGCCAGGGGGTCTTGGTCGGTGGAACCATGCCTATGCACATTTCTCAATAACAGTCGACAGCCATCAGTCGGCAGTTGCCAGTCTTGTTGCTGCAAACTGCTGGCCGCCCACTGCCGACTCGTCTCTCATCAGTTTTTCGACTTGTCGACCAGCTTGTTGGCCTTGATCCAAGGCATCATGTCGCGCAGCTTCTCGCCCACTACCTCGATCGGGTGCTCGGCGGTCAGGCGACGACGCGCGGTCATGGCCGGGTAGTTGGTCTTGCCTTCCAGGATGAACTGCTTGGCGTATTCGCCGGTCTGGATGCGCTTCAGGGCATTACGCATGGCGGCGCGCGACTGCTCGTTGATCACCTCGGTGCCGGTGACGTACTCGCCATACTCCGCGTTGTTGGAGATGGAGTAGTTCATGTTGGCGATGCCGCCCTCGTACATCAGGTCGACGATCAGCTTGAGTTCATGCAGGCATTCGAAATAGGCCATCTCGGGCGCGTAGCCGGCTTCCACCAGAGTGTCGAAGCCCGCCTTCACCAGCTCGACGGTGCCGCCGCACAGCACGGCCTGCTCGCCAAAGAGGTCGGTTTCGGTCTCTTCCTTGAAATTGGTCTCGATGATGCCGGCC
>JACAEC010000002.1 GCA_013389055.1 Hydrogenophilaceae bacterium | reverse complement strand
TGGAGGGGGAAGGATTCGAACCTTCGAAGGCAGAGCCGTCAGATTTACAGTCTGATCCCTTTGACCGCTCGGGAACCCCTCCGCGAAAGCGCGGAATTATCCAGTCCCGGCGATTTCTTGTCAAACGCCTATTGATCGTCTATGGGGGAATATTTGCCCAGAAACCCCTCCGGCAGCCCGGCCAGCTCAGACATTGAACCGGAAATGCATGACGTCGCCGTCCTGCACTACGTATTCCTTGCCCTCCAGGCGCATCTTGCCGGCCTCCTTGGCGCCCTGCTCGCCCTTGCAGGCGATGAAGTCGACATAGCCGATCACCTCGGCCCGGATGAAGCCCTTCTCGAAATCGGTGTGGATCACCGCCGCCGCCTTGGGCGCGGTGTCACCCTTGTGGATGGTCCAGGCCCGCACCTCCTTCACGCCGGCGGTAAAGTAGGTCTGCAAGCCCAACAGGTCGTAGGCCGCGCGGATCAGACGATTGAGACCGGGCTCCTGCAAGCCCATCTCGGCCAGGAAATCCGCCTTGTCGGCATCGTCCAGGTCGGCGATCTCGGCCTCGATGGCGGCGCACACCGCCACCACCGGCGCGCCCTCGGCCTCGGCATGGGCGCGCAGCCGATCGAGATAGGGGTTGTTCTCGAAGCCGTCCTCCGCCACGTTGGCCACATACATGGCCGGCTTGATGGTGAGCAGGCACAGCGGCTTGAGCAGCTCGACCTCCTCTTCCGACAGCGCCAGGCTGCGGGCCGGCTTGGCCTCGTTGAGATGCGGCAGCAGGCGGTCCAGCGCCGCGATCAGCTTCTGCGCCTCCTTGTCGCCGGAACGCGCCTTTTTCACGTCGCGGGCATGGGCCTTTTCCGCCGTCGCCAGATCGGCCAGGGCCAGTTCGGTGCCGATCACCTCGATGTCGGCGATCGGGTCGACCTGGCCGGCCACATGGACCACGTTCTCGTCCTCGAAACAGCGCACCACATTGACGATGGCGTCGGTCTCGCGGATGTTGGCCAGGAACTGGTTGCCCAGTCCTTCGCCCTTGGAGGCGCCGGCCACCAGGCCGGCGATGTCGACGAACTCGACGATAGCCGGCAGCACCTTCTGCGGCTTGACGATCTCGGCCAAGCGAGCCAAGCGCGGATCGGGCACCTCGACCACGCCGACGTTGGGCTCGATGGTGCAGAAGGGATAGTTCTCGGCCGCGATGCCGGCGCGGGTCAAGGCATTGAACAGGGTGGACTTGCCCACGTTGGGCAGGCCGACGATGCCGCATTTCAGACTCATTCTTGGCTCACATTCTTGGTTTCAGGTTTCGGCCGGACATTGAGGTGGCGCATGGCCGCGTCGAACTCGCCCTTGAGCAGGTGGGGCAGGGCCGGCACCGCCCGGTCCACGGCCTCCTCGATCAGTGCCGCCTCGGCCCGACCCGGCTCATGCAGGACGAAATCGGAAACGTCGGCCTTGTCGCCGGGGTGGCCGATGCCGATGCGCAGGCGCCAGAAATCCGCGCCCAGGGCGGCACTGATGTCGCGGATGCCGTTATGGCCGCCATGGCCGCCGCCGCGCTTGAGCCGCAGAGCACCGGGCGGCAGGTCCAGATCATCGTGCGCCACCAAAATATGGCCGATCGGGATCTTGTAGAAATTGGCCAGAGCCGCCACGGCCCGGCCACTCGCATTCATATAGGTCGAGGGCTTCAACAACCAGAGTTCGCTGCCGCCCACCGCAATGCGGCAGACCTCGCCGAAGAACTTGCCCTCAGAACGAAAAAGACCGGCATGGCGCGAGGCCAGCCGGTCCAGCCACCAGAACCCGGCGTTGTGCCGGGTATCGGCGTATTTACTGCCCGGGTTGCCGAGGCCGACGATGAGTCGGATGCCGGCCTCCATGCCCGCTTAGGCTCAGGCGCCCTCAGCCGGGGCGGCCGGAGCGGCCGGAGCGGCTTCGGCTTCCGCCTCGCCGCGCACGCCCAGGATGGTGGCGACAGTCGGATCCTCGCCACGCTGCAGGGCGGCGCACTCGACGCCGGCAGGCAGCTTGACTTGGGACAGGTGCACGGAATGACCCGCGGCCAGATCGGACAGATCGACCTCCAGGTACTCGGGCAACTTGTCGGCCAGGCAGATCACTTCCACTTCGGTGATGACATGGGAGAGCACGCCGCCTTGCAGCTTGACGCCCGGGGCGTTCTCGCCGTTGAGGAAGTGCAGGGGCACCTTGATGTGGATCTTGTGGGTCTTGTCGACGCGCAGGAAGTCGATGTGCAGCACTTGGCGCTTGAACGGGTGGACCTGGACGTCGCGCAGCAGCACGGGCTCCTTGTCGCCGCCCACGTTCAGGGTCAGCACGGAGGAATGGAATGCCTCTTTGCGCAGCTGCAGCAGCACGTCATTGTGGTCCATCTCGATGGCCACGGCATCCTTGCCGGCGCCGTAGACGATGCCCGGCACCTTGCCAGCGTGACGCAGGCGGCGGCTCGCACCCGTGCCCTGTACGTCACGCTTGGTAGCGATAACTTCGAATTTCATGATTCAACTCCTAAACAATCAATAAACCCGCCCGCGACCAGGCGGTCCTTCGTTAGCCCGCTATTCAACGAACAGCGAACTCACCGAATCTTCATTGCTGATGCGACGGATGGTTTCCGCCAGCAGCTCGGCCACCGTCAGTTGCCGGATGCGGCCGCAGGCCTTGGCCTCGTCCCGCAGCGGAATGGTGTCGGTCACCACCAATTCGTCCAGCGCGGAATTATTGATCCGCTCGATCGCGCTGCCCGACAGCACCGGGTGGGTACAGTAGGCCAGCACCCGCTTGGCGCCATGCCCCTTCAGGGCGCGGGCCGCCTCGCACAGGGTGTTGGCGGTATCGACCATGTCATCCATGATGATGCAGGTGCGGCCCGATACCTCGCCGATGATGTGCATCACCTTGGCCACGTTCGGCTTCGGCCGGCGCTTGTCGATGATGGCCAGGTCGCAATCCAGCCGCTTGGCGAAGGCCCGGGCCCGGACCACGCCGCCGACGTCGGGCGACACGATCATCAGATTCTCGTAGTTCTGCTTCCAGATGTCGCCCAGCAGGATCGGCGCCGAGTAGATGTTGTCGACCGGGATGTCGAAGAAGCCCTGGATCTGGTCCGAATGCAGGTCCATGGTCAACAGGCGATCGACCCCGGCCGCGGTCAACATGTCGGCCACCACCCGCGCGGTGATCGGCACCCGGGCCGAACGCACCCGGCGATCCTGGCGGGCATAGCCGAAATAGGGGATCGCCGCGGTGATCCGGCCGGCCGAGGCGCGGCGCAAGGCATCCACCATCAACATCACTTCCATGAGGTTGTCGTTGGTCGGGGTGCTGGTGGACTGGAGGACGAAGACATCCTTGCCGCGCACGTTTTCCATGATCTCCAGCATGGTCTCGCCATCCGAGAATCGACCCACGCTGGCGCGGCCGAGACGGATATTCAGGTGGCGGACCACATCCTCGGCAAGCCTGGGATTGGCATTGCCGGTAAACACCATCAAGCTGTCGTAACCCACGTGGAAACCCCGCGCGCAAAAAACAAAAAAGCGTGTAGAGACCAGGCTACACGCTTAATTCATGTGGCTGGGGAGGTAGGGATCGAACCTACGAATGCCGGAATCAAAATCCGGTGCCTTACCACTTGGCGACTCCCCAAGCGTTGCTGAGCAGCGAACTGCCCTATGCCGCCCAACCCATCAGGGGATGTTGGTCCAGGCCGTCGGCCACAAAACCAGCCATCCCATCCGGGCGAGCCGCGAAAACTCGCTCGGCCGTTGCCCGATCGGGAAACGCGGCGAACACGCACGCCCCCGATCCGGTCATCCGCGCATCCCCGAACTGCCGCAGCCAGGCCAGATGTTCGGCCACCTGCGGGTAGAGATCGCAGACCACAGGTTCCAGGTCGTTATGACCGAAGCCCGTTGAAAAGACGCGCATTCTGACGGCTGGCGTATTTCGTGTCAATGCCGGATGCGCGAAGATCGCCGGGGTCGAAACATGCACCGGCGGCACCAGCACCACGTAGCTCGCCGGCTCCAGATTCACCGCCTGCAACTGCTCGCCCACCCCCTCGGCGAAGGCCGAGCGGCCGAAGACGAAGACCGGCACGTCGGCCCCCAACTCCAGGCCCAGGGCCTGCAATTCGATGCGCGGCAGATCGAGGCCCCACAGCCGGTTCAGCGCCAACAGCACGGTGGCGGCATCGGAACTGCCGCCGCCGAGGCCACCGCCCATGGGCAAGCGCTTGTCCAGGCGAATATCGGCACCCAGCCGGCAACCGGTGCGGGCCTTGAGCAGGCCGGCCGCCCGGAAGCAGAGGTCCTGCTCTTCCGGCACACCGGGCAGGGGATTTTGCAGCCGGATCGCGCCATCCGATCGCGGCTCGATGTGCAAGGTGTCGCCGAAGTCGAGGAAGCGGAACACGGTCTGCAGCAGGTGATAGCCGTCCGGCCGGCGCCCCAGCACATGCAAGAACAGGTTGAGCTTGGCCGGTGCCGGATACCCCGACGCCGCCGGGTTCAAGGCATCAGCCATGCATCCACCACCAAACGGATTTCCAACTCATCGGCACGGCGAGCGACCAGACGGCCAGGCAGCCCGGTGCCCGCCAACGCCGAACCGTACTCGATACGCCAGCCGTCCTGTTCCAGGCTGGACCAGCCACCCAAGCCATCCGGCAGCCCCGAGAAGGGGCGAGCCGGGTCCGGCTGGCCGCGCAGCCAGTAGCTCAAGCCGGCCAGGGGCAAGGTCAGCCCGAGCGCCTGCTGCAACAGGGTCTCGCCTGCCTCGGCCTGATAGACCTTGCCTTCGCTGTCGGTCAGGCTGGCGCCGGCCGGGCCCAAGCGCACCTCGGCCACGCCTTGGCCCAAGGGTGTGCGCAAAAGGATTTCCTGCTCTTCGCCCTGACGGGTCCAGGCGATGCCGCCGGCGAACTGCTGCTCGGCCGCCCGCACCGACAGGCGCCCCTCCAGGCGATAGGAAGTAGCGGTGATGGCAGAAACCGGTCCGGCCGGGGCCGGCGAAGCGAGCGGCAGCGGTGCGCAGCCGACCAGCGTTGCCAGGGCGACGGCCCCGGCCAGACAGCGCCTCATCAAGGCTTGAGCCGCGAGATCGTCTCGCGCAGGGATTCGTTGTCGGGGTGGGCCTTGAGCGCCCCTTCCCACAAGCGCTGCGCCTCGTCCCGCCTGCCCTCCCGCCAGAGCACCTCGCCGAGATGGGCGGCGATTTCCGGGTCGGGTCGGGCCGCGTAGGCCCGCTTGAGATAGTCCTCGGCCTCGGCGAGGCGCCCGGCCTTGTAGAGCGCCCAGCCCATGCTGTCCTGGATGAAGGGATCGTTCGGCACCAATTGCAGGGCCTTCTGCAACAACTCGATGGCCTCGGCGAGGCGCGTGGTGCGATCGGCCAGGGTATAGCCCAAGGCATTGTAGGCATGGGCGTGATCGGGCCTCAGCTTGATCAGGCGGCGCAAATCCTGCTCGACCACCTCCAGCTTGCCCAGTTTTTCCGCCGCCATGGACCGGTCGTAGATCAAGTCGGGCGAATCCGGGTAGCGGGCCAGCGCCTCCGTCAGCAATTGGTAGACCGCCGGGTAATCCCGCGCCCCACGCAAGACTTGCGCCTCGGTCTGGATGATCTGGATGCGCTCGGCCTCGTTGGCCGGCGACAAGTTCTGCAACAGGGCCCGCGCCTCGGCCACCCGATCCGACTTGCCCAGCAGGATGCTGCGCAGCAGCTGCGCCTCGAGGTAGCGCGGCCCCTGGGCCACCTCGCCATACCAGCGCAGCGCCGCTTCCGGCCGATTGCGCGCCTCATTGATCTGGCCCAGATACAGCTTGACCTGATCGGCCTCGGGATGCCCCAGCTCGATCGCCTTGAGCAGATGCGCCTCGGCGGCCTCGAAGTCGCCGGCCTGCATCGCCAGCAGCCCCACCGCCAGATGCGCATCGGGGTTGTTCGGGGCGCCGCTGAGCAGGCGCTCGAACTCCTGGCGGGATTCCGCATAGCGGCCCATCGTGGCCAATTGCTTGGCGTAGGCTTGGCGCACCTCGCGGGCATCGGGGTTGCGCGTCAGGTATTCGCGCCAGTAAGCGAGCGGGGCCTCATCGCCTTGCCGCAGCAGCAGCCGGCCCTTGAACAGGGCCAGCGCCTCCCAGCGCGGCTTGAGTGCAAGCGCCCGGTCCAGCGCCTGCTCCGCCTGTTCGTGCTGGCCGGCGGCCCAGGCCGCTTGCGCCACGGCAAGCTGGGCCTCGGCCAGATCGGGATAGCCGCGCGCCAAATCGACGACGAGATCGAGCACCGCCTGCGGATCGGGGTTGCGGCCGAACAGGGAATGCAACTGCAGAAACACCGGGCCGGCAGCCGGGCCGGCAGCCTTGAGCAAGGCCTCCAGATGCGGCCGGGTTTCCTGGATGCGGCCACCCGCGGCCAGCAGGGAAACCCAGGTTTGCTGCGCCCGCTCCGAATCCGGCTCCAACTCGACCCAGAGCCTGGCTGCCTGGATGGCCTGCTGCGGCAGCTGGGCGAACAAGGCCAGTTCGGTCGCGCGCCGGGCAATGCGGGCATCGCGGGTACGCAGGGCGAGGTCGGTATAGGCCTCGGCGGCCAACTTGCGCTCGCCCCGCTGCCAGGCCACCTCGGCCAAGAGGTACTGATACAGCACCTGTTCGGTCAGCGCTTGGGCCGGCATGCCTGCGGACTTGGCCGGCGACGGGGCGGATTCGGGCGCCACCGGCGGCTTGACCTCGACTGCGGGCGCCGCTTGCACGGGCGCGGCGACATCGGGCATGACCGGCACGCGAGCACAGCCGGCAAGGCTCAATGCGGCCAAAGCGGCCAGGGCGGTAATGGATTTCATGAATTGGGCCATCGGTTGATTCAGCGCATTATGCAAGACGGAAGCGGCGCACGCTATCATCGCGCCATGCCAGAACTGCCCGAAGTCGAGACCGTTCGCCGCGGCCTCATGCCCCACATCGTCGGCCATCGCCTGCGCGGCGCCCGGGTGCGCCATCCGCAACTGCGCTGGCCAGTGCCCGCCAAACTCGACAGCCTGATCAAGGGTCAGCGCATCGGGGCGCTCGAGCGCCGAGGCAAATACCTCATCCTGCAACTGGAAAACGGCGGCCTGCTGCTGCACCTGGGCATGTCCGGCAGCCTGCGCCTGGTCGATGCCGGCACGCCGCCGGAAAAACACGATCACGTCGATCTGCTTTTGGATAGCGGCCAGGCCCTGCGCCTGCGCGACCCGCGCCGCTTCGGGGCGGTATTGTGGTGCGAAGAACCCGCGAGCCACCCGCTACTGACATCGCTGGGTATCGAGCCCTTGGAACGCGGCTTCGATGGCGCAAGCCTGCATGCCCTGACGCGAGGCCGCTCGACGGCGATCAAGCACCTGATCATGGACGCCCATGTCATCGTCGGCGTCGGCAACATCTACGCCAACGAGGCCCTGTTCCAGGCCGGCATCCGGCCGACGCTGCGGGCCGACAAGCTCAGCCGGCCCCGCTGCGACCGGCTGGCGGCCGCCATCAAGGACACCCTGCGCCGAGCGATCAAGGCCGGCGGCAGCACCCTGCGCGACTTCGTCAACGGCCACGGCGAGCCCGGCTATTTCCAGCAGAGCTATTTCGTCTACGGCCGTGCCGGCGAACCCTGCCGCCGCTGCGGCGCGCCGATCAAGCTGCTGCGCCAGGCGAACCGTGCCACTTACTACTGTCCGCGCTGCCAAAAAAACTGAGCCAGGCAGCGAAGGTTACTTGTTGCCGGTCAGCTGCTCATATTTCGCCTGCAGCTGTTCCTTGGTTTCCACGTAGTTGGGATTGACCAGGATGCAATCGACCGGGCAGACCTCGCGGCACTGCGGCGTGTCGTAGTGACCGACGCACTCGGTGCATTTGTTTGGGTCGATGACGTAGATATCCTCGCCTTGCGAAATCGCGTCGTTCGGGCACTCGGGCAGGCAGACGTCGCAGTTGATGCACTCGTCGGTGATCATCAAGGCCATGATGCTGTTTCCTCAAATCTCAAGAATTAAAACGGGTGGCCAATCGCTCGGCCACCGCGGGATTCACGAACTGCCGGACATCGCCCTTGAGCCGGGCGATTTCCCGCACAATGCTGGCGGAGATGAACATGTACTGCTCCGACGGCGTCAGGAACACCGTCTCGATCTCCGGGTTCTGGCTGCGATTCATCCCGGCCAGTTGGAACTCGAATTCGAAGTCCGATACCGCACGCAGGCCGCGCAGGACCAGGTTGGTCCGCTGCTCGGCCATGAACTGGATCAACAGGCCGGAAAAGCCGACCACCTCGACGCCGGGCACGTCGGCCAGCGCCTCGCGCGCCATCTCCACCCGCTCGGGCAAGCTGAAGCAGGGCGCCTTGTTGGCGCTGTCGGCCACCGCCACCACCACTTGGTCGAAGATGCGTGCGGCGCGGCGCACCAGATCCTCGTGACCCCGGGTGATAGGGTCGAAGGTGCCGGGATAGATGATTTTCCTGACGGTCATGCCCGCTCCAGCAGACAAAAATGCGATTGCCCCGCCCGCCCCTCGCGCAACACCTGCCAACCCGATTCGGTGAGCATGGCGCTCGTGAGCGAGCCATCGTGTTCGAGGTAGATTTTACCCTCGGGCGCGAGCCGTGTCGCCGCCAGCGCCAGGGCCTTCGCCCACAGCCCTTCGGCAAAGGGCGGGTCGATGAAGATTACATCGAATGCACCGACATTACCCTTGAGGTAGGTCAAGCCGTCGGCCCGCACCACCTGGCCGCCGAGCAGGGCTGCGTTCTTCTCCAGCGCAGCACAGGCCTTCGCATCGCGCTCGACCAGCACCACCTCGGCCGCGCCGCGCGACACCGCCTCGAAACCCAAGGCGCCGCTGCCGGCGAACAGGTCGAGACAGCGCAGGCCGTGCAGCCGCTGGCCGAGCCAGTTGAACAAGGTCTCGCGCACCCGGTCCGGCGTCGGCCGCAGGCCCGGCACCGCCTGGAAATGCAGCTTGCGGCCCCGGTGGCTGCCGCCGACGATGCGGACCTGATTATTTGCCGGCTGCGCCATCGACCTGGCCGCCCACGATCACCGTCTGCACGGCGGACAGCGGCACCCGCTGGCGGAAGGCCCGCATGATGTCCTCGCGGCTCACGGCCGCCACTTGAGTCGTATAGCTATCGAGCCAGTCGAGCGGCAGTCGGTAGAAACCGATCACGCTGAGATAGCCCATGATCTTCTTGTTGCTGTCCAGGCGCAGCGGGAAGCCGCCGATCATGTTGTTCTTGGCCTGCGCCAGTTCCGCCTCGCTCGGCCCCTGCTCGATATAGCCTTGCAGGGTCTCGCGCGCCACCCGCACCGCCTCGTCGGTGCTCTCGCGCTTGGTCTGCAGGCCGATCTGGAACGGCCCCAGTTCGGCCATGGGCGAGAAGTAGCTGTAGGTGCTGTAGGCCAAGCCGCGCTTTTGCCGAATCTCCTGCATCAGCCGGGAATCGAAGCCGCCGCCGCCCAGGATGTAATTGCCGACCAGCAGGGCGAAATAGTCCGGGTCGTCGCGCTTGAGGCCGGGCAGGCCCATGAACAGATGGCTCTGGCTGGCATGATGCGGCAACACCTGCACTTTGCCCGCGGCTGCCACCGTCACCGGCGGGATCGACGACGGCGCCTCGCCTGCGGGCAATCCCTTGGACAAGCGCTCGGCGATTGCCTCGGCCTCTTGCCGCGAAACATCGCCCAGAATGGCGATGGACAAGCCTTTCGCCCGGTAATGGCGGCGATGGAAATCGACCAGATCGGCACGGGTGAGCTTGGCCAGGCCGGCCTCGCTGACGCGGCTGGCCGCGGCATAGGGATGGCTGCCGTAGATGGCGATCTGGAAGGCCTCGCTGCCGATCACGTCCGGCTGGGTGCGCGCCTCCTTGAGGCCGGCGATGGTGCGCGCCTGCTCCCGCTCGATCACCGGCTTGGGGAAATGCGGCTGCTGGAGGACGGCCGCGAGCACGGCCAAGGCCTGCTCCCGCTCGCGCTGGCTGCTCAGGCTGCGCAATTCGAAGCCGGCGCGGTCGGCATCGAAGCTGCCGGAGAAGACGGCACCGACATCGGCCAGGCGTTCGGCGATCTGCCGCTCCGTCCAGGGTCCCGCGCCCAGACTCATGAGCTGGCGAGTCAGGCTGGCGACGCCGTACTTGCCTGGGGGGTCATAGGCGCTGCCGGCCGCGAAATCGACCGAGAGGTCGAGGATGGGCAGATCGTGGTTCTCGACGAACACCACCCGGGCGCCCTGGGCGGTGACCCAGTGCTGGATGTTCAGCCCGGCATAAGCCGGCAGGGCCAGCAGACCGAACAACAACAGGCCGAATAGCTGCTTAGCGGACATGACGGCCTCCCATCGCAGCCGGCCTGCCGAACTTGCCGGCCGGCATCGGCAAGGGATCGAGCACCGCCAGGGTCAGCTTGTCGTCGATGAGATAGCGCCGCGCCACCTCGCGCACCTGCTCGGCGGTCACCGCGCGAATCCGCTCGAAGCGCTGGTCGAGCAAGCGGTAATCGAGCCCGGCCGTGGTCCATTGGCCGATCTGCATGGCTTGGTAGAACAGGGAATCGCGCTGGAACACCTGGCTGGCCAGGACCTGGGCCTTGACCCGCTGCAACTCCTGCTCGGCAATGCCCTCGCGCTGGACGCGCGCAAGCTCCTGCTTCAAGGCGGCCATCACTTCGTCGACGCTGCGGCCCTCGGCCGGCGTGGCATCGACCATGAACTGCACCGGGCCGCGCGCGGTCTCGTCATAACCGGCGCCAACTTCAGTGGCGAGCTTGCGCTCGCGCACCAAGCGCTGCGACAGCCGGGCCGAGGCATTGCCGTCGAGCACGCCGGCCAGCACCTGGAGGGCATATGGCTCCCAATCCCGGGCCGGGTCGTTCAGTTTCGGCGCCGGCCAGGCCATGAGCAGGTAAGGCAGCTTGGCCGGCGCCCGGGTGACCACGCGCTTCATGCCGGTCTGCTCCGGTTCCGACAGGGCCTTGCGCTCGGGCAAGGCCCGGGCCGGGATGGGCCCGAAATACTTCTCGGCCAAGGCAAAGACCTGTTCCGGCTCGACATCGCCCGCCACCACCAGGGCGGCGTTGTTGGGGGCATACCAGCGCTGGTACCAGCGGCGGGCATCGGCCACGGTCATGTTCTTGAGGTCGTTCATCCAGCCGATCACCGGATGCCGGTAGGGGTGCGCCTGCAAGGCCGTCGCCATCAGGTTTTCGTAGAGCAGGGAGTGCGGCTCGTCATCGGTGCGCATGCGCCGCTCCTCCATGACCACCTGAATCTCCTTGGCGAACTCCTCGGGCGCCAGGACCAGATTGCTCATGCGGTCGGCCTCCAGCCTCAGGGCCAATTCCAGCCGGTCTTTCTGCAGGGTCTGGAAATAGGCGGTGTGGTCGCGCGAGGTGAAGGCATTCTCGCGACCGCCCGCCGCGGCGATCTGCTTGGAAAACTCTCCGGCCGGCACGGCAGGGGTGCCCTTGAACATCATGTGCTCCAGCACATGGGCGACCCCGGTCTCGCCGTAGCCCTCGTCCATGCTGCCGGCCCGGTACCAGACCTGGCTCACCACCACCGGCGCGCGGGTGTCGGTCTTCACGATCACCCGCATGCCGTTGGCCAGGGTCCGCTCGGCGGTGACCGCGAGGGCCGTGCTGGAGGAAACCGCAAACAGCAGGGGCAGCAGAAATATTCCGAAGACTCGCATCATTAGTTTGCGTGGAAAAATTGGGGATGGGGTCGGCATGATAGAATTTCTCGGCCATAGACGCACCTTCCGACCCCAGAATCCCGTGTTTAGTTTCTTCAAAAAAGACCCTGCCGCCGACCCGACTGATGCGGCCAAGCCGGCCACGAGCTGGACCGAACGCCTGAAGACGGGCCTCTCCCGCACCCGCTCGGCACTGACTCAGCCCTTCGCCAGCCTGTTCTCCAGCCATGCCAAGATCGACGAATCCCTCTACGAGGAGCTGGAGACCATCCTGCTCACCGCCGACGTCGGCGTCGAGGCCAGCCAGCATCTGCTCACCGCCCTGCGCGCGCGGGTCAAGCGCGACGGCCTGACCGAGGTCGAGCAACTCAAGGCAGCGCTGAAGGCCGTCCTGGCCGAACTGCTGGCCCCGCTGGAGCAGCCGCTGGTCCTGAGCGAACACAAGCCCTTCGTCATCATGCTGGCCGGGGTCAACGGCGCCGGCAAGACCACCACCATCGGCAAGCTGGCCTGGCGTTTCCGCCAGCAAGGCAAGAGCGTCATGCTCGCCGCCGGCGATACCTTCCGCGCCGCCGCCCGCGAGCAGCTCGAGGAATGGGGGGCGCGCAACCAGGTCGAGGTGATCGGCGGCCACGGCGGCGATCCGGCTGCGGTGATCTATGATGCCATCCAGTCGGCCACCGCCCGCGGCATCGACGTGGTGTTGGCCGACACCGCCGGCCGCCTGCCCACGCAACTGCACCTGATGGAAGAGATCAAGAAGATCCGCCGGGTGATCCAGAAGGCCGAACCCAGCGCGCCGCACGAGGTGCTGCTGGTACTCGACGCCAACATCGGCCAGAACGCCATCCTGCAGGCCCAGGCCTTCGACGACGCGATCGGGGTCACCGGCCTGGTGCTGACCAAGCTCGACGGCACCGCCAAGGGCGGCGTCATCGCCGCCCTGGCCAAGCGCCGGCCGATTCCGGTGCGCTTCATCGGCATCGGCGAAGGCCTGGAAGACCTGCAGCCCTTCCGGGTCGACGAATTCGTCGATGCCTTGTTTGCCTGACAAGCGGGCCTGATACACTCGCCGCATGATCGAACTGAACGACGTCACCAAGCGCTATCCCGGCGGCCATGAAGCGGTGTCCCACGTCTCGCTGCAGATCGACAAGGGCGAGATGGTCTTTCTCACCGGCCACTCGGGCGCCGGCAAGAGCACCCTGCTCAAGCTCATCGCCGCCATCGAGCGCCCCACCAGCGGCAGCGTCGTCGTCTTCGGCCAGAACCTCGGCCGCATGCGCCGCTCCGCCCTGCCCTATTTCCGCCGCAATGTCGGCCTGATCTTCCAGGACCACAAGCTGCTCTATGATCGCTCGGTGTTCGACAACGTACTCCTGCCCTTGCACATCCAGGGCGTAATCGGGCACGACGCCAACAAGCGGGTGCGCGCAGCCCTCGACAAAGTCGGCCTTTTGAAAAAGGAACGCGCCCGGCCGATCACCCTGTCCGGTGGCGAGCAGCAGCGGCTGTGCATCGCCCGCGCCATCGTCAGCCGGCCGCAACTGGTGCTGGCCGACGAGCCCACGGCCAATCTGGACGAGGCCTACGCCGCCGAGATCATGGACATGTTCCGCGCCTTCAACCAAGTCGGCGTCACCCTGGTCATCTCCACCCACGACCAGGACCTCATTCGCCGCCATGGCGGCCGCAGCGTCACTCTGGCAGAGGGCAAGCTGGCATGAAGGCCTGGCTCAACCACCACGCCCACAGCCTGCGCATCGCGCTGGAACGCTTTCGCCATGCGCCGTTCGCCACCCTGTTTACCGTGCTGGTGATCGGCATCGCCATCACCCTGCCGGCCGGGCTCTACCTGCTGCTCGACAACGTGAAACAGGCCGCGGTCGGCGTCGAACCCCGCGCCGAGGTCAATGTCTTCCTGCGCATCGAGGTGCCGGAGACCGAGGCCCGCCAGTTGGCCGAAGAAATCCGCCGCTGGCCCGAGGTCGCCGCCACCCGCTTCGTCAGCCGTGACGAGGCCCTGCAACGGCTGGAAAAGCTGGGCCTGGGCGAGATCACCGCCGGGCTGCCGAGCAACCCCCTGCCCCATGCCGTGGCCGTGACCTCCCGCGACACCGAGCCCACGGCGCTCGACACCCTGGCCGCCAAGCTGCGGAAACAGCGCGCGGTGGACGCAGTCAGCCTCGATGGCGACTGGGCCCGACGCCTGAATGCCCTGCTGGGCCTGGGCAGCCAGGCGGTCTGGTTGTTGGCCGGCCTGTTCGGCCTGGCCCTGGCCGCCATCACCGGCAACACCATCCGGCTGCAGATCTACGCCCAGCGCGACGAGATCGAGGTCGCCCGCCTGATCGGGGCGACCGACCGCTTCATCCGCCGGCCCTTCCTCTATTTCGGCGGCCTCCAGGGCCTGCTCGGCGGTTTGGCCGCCTGGGGCCTCACCAGCCTGATGCTGTTCCTGTTGCAAGACAGCACCAGCCGATTAGCCGCCGCCTACGGCAGCCACTTTGCTCTCTCCGGCCTCGACCTCATCGACGCGGCCATTTTGCTGGCCGCCTCCGGCCTGCTCGGCCTCATCGGCGCCTGGATCGCCGTCAGCCATACCCAGCGCGCCCTCAATATCCCTTAAGGAAACAATTATTTAAGTGCCCTCTCCCCGCAACGGGGGAGGGGGCAGGGTGAGGGGGCAGCGCATCCCTAAGGAATCACCGTTTTCGGGAACTTGGGGCCATTAGCACTCTCAATAGTTGAGTGCTAGAATCGGTTTCAACTTATCAGGAGGTATGGTCATGACTGCACAGACCCTGAACTTCCCGGTCCCTTCCAGCCTGGGCAGTTTGGAAAGCTACATCCAGGCCGTTAACCGTTTCCCCATCCTCAGCGCCGAGGACGAGCTCGACCTGGCCCGCCGCTTCCATCAGCAACAGGACCTGGACGCCGCCCGCCAGCTGGTGCTCTCGCACCTGCGGCTGGTCGTGTCCATCGCTCGCGGCTATCTCGGCTACGGCCTGCCCCACGCCGACCTGATCCAGGAAGGCAACGTCGGCCTGATGAAGGCGGTCAAGCGCTACGACCCGGAGCGCGGTGTGCGCCTGGTCTCCTTCGCCGTGCACTGGATCAAGGCCGAAATCCACGAATACATCCTGAAGAACTGGCGCCTGCTCAAGGTGGCCACCACCAAGGCCCAGCGCAAGCTGTTCTTCAACCTGCGCAGCCTCAAGCAGCACGAGGGCAGCCTGAGCCCAGACGAGGTCGAGGCCATGGCCCAGACCCTGAAGGTCAGCGCGGGCGACGTGCGCGAGATGGAGACCCGGCTCTACGGCCAGGACATCTCGCTCGAGCCCCTGGTGGACGACGAGGAAAGCAGCTACGCACCGATCGCCTACCTCGCCGCCCCCGATGCCGAACCGATCAACAGCATCGAACGCAAGGAGCGCGAGCACCTGGCCACCACCGGCCTGGCCCAGGCCCTGGACGGCTTGGACGCACGCAGCCGCCACATCATCCAGGCCCGCTGGCTGAACGAGGAAGACCCTGCCACCCTGCACGAACTGGCCGCCGAATACGGCATCTCCGCCGAGCGGGTGCGCCAGATCGAGGCCAAGGCCCTGCAAAAGATGAAGGCCGCACTGAGCGAATAAGCGCCGGCAAGCCCGGAATGCAAAAAGCCCCGCCGAAGCGGGGCTTTTTGCTTATTCCTTCATTCCCGCGCTGGCGGGAATCCGGACTCAGAGCAGCTTGCCGATCAACACCGAGATCAGGCTCAGCCAGGCCCAGACGATCAGGCCGACGACCACGGTCATGGGCAGATTGGTCTTGTTGAACAACTGTTTCATTTCCGGCTCCAGCGATTTTCAGTTGCTGCGCATTTTAGCGCATCACTCGGGCCCGCTCAACGACACCAGCAGGTGCAAGCCAGGCTGGGAGAGCATATCCCATCACTTTCGGTAAATTTCTCGCCTATTGCCCAGTCGCAAGACGCGCACCACCAGACGACAATCCTGAATTTCGCAAATGATGCGCCAATCTCCGACCCGATATTTCCAATAACTCCCCAGTCTGGCTCCTGCCAAGGCCTCACCTAGATCCCGAGGGTTATCCAGGACAGCCACGCGTAGTTTCAGAAAGCCTATAAGGCGCTGCTGGATGGGCCGATCGAGCTTTTTCAGATCCTTGACAGCATCCGGATCGAACTCGATTTCATAAGCCAAGCTCGCGCTCCACCTCTTCGAGAGGGATGGTCTTCCGGTTCAGGCGCGCACGCGCCTCGGCAAGATACAAATCTTCCAAATCATCTATGTATTCGAGGATGGCTTCACGGGCCAAAGAAGATTTGGTGCGCCCGGTTTCGTGAGCCAGGGCATTCAAGCGCTCTTCAATGGCATCGGGCAGTCGAATGGCCAGCATCCCAATTCCTTTCAGCATGTGATTGCTATACATATATAGCACACCAGCCAATGAACTTGCAGCTGACTTTTCATCTAGTGCAAGCAATCAAATCAAAATTGACGAAGGTGCTGCAGAAAAGGCAAGCGCTCCATTCTGAGCGCTTGCCGGCGCACGATAAACTACTTCTTGGCCTTGTCGGCCGCCTTGGCCTCACCCAGGCTCAGTTCGCTCTTGAGCTTGGCCACGCTGGCCTTGCCGAGGCCCTTCACATTGACCAGATCATCGACGCTGCGATAGGCGCCGTGCTTCTCGCGGTACTCGATGATCGCCTTGGCCTTGGCCGGGCCCAGACCCTTGACCGCCTCCAGTTCGGATTGGCTGGCGGTGTTGATGTCCACCGCGGCCCAGACGGGCGAAGCCAGACCGCAGGCCAGGAACAAGACAAACAATAGTTTCTTCATGATTTCTCTCCCTGTTTTGGATCGCGCCAACAGCGGCGCGAGCAAAGCCTAGCTTAGGGGAGATGTGGCGAGAATCATCCGAATGGATGAGTCGGCTAGACCGAAAGATATAGAAGCAGGGGCTGTCCAAAAAAAACGGGCGTCCGAGGACGCCCGTTCAATGCGACTGATTTGGCTAGGCCAAATTAGAAGCTGTGCTTGATGCCGACGGAGAAGGCGCTGGCGTCTTTGCCATCAGCAGGGGTGTACAGCTTGCCGCCGTCGCCAATGCCGTACTTGGCATTGGTGTCGTTCTCCAGGTTGGCATACACGGCATACAGGGCGGTGCGCTTGGACAGGTTGTAGTCCATGCCCACGGCCCACATGTCGGCGCCATCCTTGTCGGTGGCATGATCGCTGTCATTGGCCTTGCCATAGGCGGCCTTCAGGACGATCGGGCCCATGGTGTGAGCCAGGCTGACGTACCAGGCGTCACGCGAGGTGGTGCTGGCGGCAGTGTCGTTCTCCATGGCCTCGTAGATCACACCCAGCTTGGTGTCGCCGAACTTGTAGCCGGCGCCAACTTTCCAAGCATCGTGAGACTTAGTGGGGGTAGAGGCAGCACCAGCCTCACCGTTGTATACCTCGTAGGCCAGAGAAGCGAACAGCGGGCCGTTTTCGTACATGGCGGCCGCACTCCAGGCGTCCTTGTTATCCTCACCAGCAGCCTCAGCGTTCTGCACGCTGATGTAAGCCACCGCGGCGGTCAGGCCGTTGAAGTTGGGGGACAGGTAGGCGATGGTGCCGGCTGCACGGGCGTCGAACTTGCCAGCGCCACCGTCATAGCTGCCGATGATGGCGTTGTAGTCGCCGACGCTGTCGCCCATCGGATCCAGCGAGCCGGTGGCCAGCTTGTAGGGGGTGTCGTGACGGCCGAGGCGCACTTCACCGAAGCCGCCGGCCAGGCCGACGAAGGTGTTGCGGTTGGCGAACACGGGGTCGGTGGTGGCAGCCAGCTTGCCGACCTCGGAGTCGATCTGCCAGGTGGCCTTCAGACCGCCGCCCAGATCCTCGGAACCCTTGAAGCCGATGCGGCCGGTGTGGTTGACGCCGGTAACCAGATCGGACTCGTCCTTGCCAGCGGCGGCAGCGCCGACATCAACATAGTCCACAGAGAAAGACAGCACGCCGAAGACATCGACGTTGGAGGTGGCGGCGAAGGCCGGGGCAGCGAAAGCGCTGGCAGCGGCCAAAGCAATCAGAGACTTCTTCATAATGTAACTCTCCTTTTGTTGAAAAAGCACCCGGTTGCCCGGGAACCAGTAACCTCTCGCGCGAGAAGTTCAGGACGGATTTTCTCAAAGCCGGCTAGGCCGACTCCAAGGTTTTGTGACTTTTACCTAGGGCAGGGGGTGGCCATGTTGCTGAGGAGCAACATGGTGGGGGCTGGTAGATTTTACCCATACCTTAATAATCAATACATTATGATTGATATGAGCGGATATTTTGGCTTTGTGTCCATTTTGTCTACAATGGACACACTCATTGACAGCAACCTGGATAAACCCATGAAAACCATGACAGCACGCGAAGCCAAAAACCATTTTGGCGAATTTCTCGATGCCGCCCGACGCGAACCCGTCGTCGTCACCAAGAACGACAAACCCGTCGGCATCATGATCTCCATTGAAGACGCCGCCGACACCTTGTTGCCCGAGTTCCTGCTGGACAAGGTACCGGGCTATGACGGCTGGCTATTCGACAAGGTCGGCACAACCCTGCGCCGGGTCGAATCGGGCGAAACTGCCTTGCTTGAGCACGACGAAGCACTCGCCCGGCTGCGCGAACGCCTGCAAGCACGTTTCAACGCTGTCGCGCAGAAGTAACGATGAGGATAGTTTGGGCGGCTGAGGCACTTGCCGACCTCGAGGCTATCCTTGCCTATTATCACCAGGAAGCCGGGCCTAGAACAGCCGAGGCTGTGGAGAAGCGCATCGTCAGCGAGATCGTGTCCCTGCGGCCCTTTCCCGAACGTATCCGCGTCAGCGCGCGCATTCCAGGCGCACGTGAACTAGTGGTATCCAAGCTTCCCTACATTGTTTTCTTACAGGCCACGCCGGAAAAAATCGTGGTCTTGAACATCGTGCACACGGCACGAAAGTTTCCTACCTAACATGGCTTGCCCCCTCGATCATCCAGCGAACAGCCGGGCCAGTTCGAGCCCCGGCTCTGGCGCCCGCATGAAGGCCTCGCCGACCAGGAAGGCGTTGACGCCGTTTTGCCGCATCAGGGCGACATCGGCCGGGGCGAGGATGCCGCTTTCGGTAATGACGATGCGCTCGGCCTCTGTTTGCCCTCTGATGAAGCCCCTACCTTGCGGTATCCCCTTCCCCTCCCCCGCTCTTGTGCCCTTCAGGGCATGCAGGGGAGGGGGGTGAATACGTGGGAGCAGGTCGAGCGTGGTTTGCAGGCTGACCTCGAAGCTGCGCAGGTTGCGGTTGTTGATGCCGATGAGCGGGGTCTGGAGTTGCAGGGCCTGCTCCAGCTCGGCGGCGTCGTGCGACTCGACTAGCACGGCCACGCCCAGGCTCATGGCCAGCGCCTCCAGTTCCTGCATCTGGGCGAGGCTCAGAGCGGCGACGATGAGCAGGATGCAGTCGGCGCCCATGGCCCGCGCCTCGTAGACCTGATAGGGGTCGATCATGAAGTCTTTGCGCAGCACCGGCAGGTTGCAGGCATCGCGGGCTTCCCTGAGGTATTCCGGCGCGCCCTGGAAGAACCGGCGGTCGGTGAGCACGGACAGGCAGGCCGCCCCGCCCCGTTCGTAGCTGGCGGCGATCTCGGCCGGCCTGAAATCGGGCCGGATCACGCCCTTGCTCGGGCTGGCCTTCTTGATCTCGGCGATCACGGCGGGCCGGCCGGCGGCCAGCTTGGCCCGGATGGCGCCGAGGAAGTCGCGCGGCGGCGGCGCCAGTTCGGCGGCTGCGCGGATGACCTCGAGCGGCTCGACCTTGCGGGCGGCGGCCACTTCTTCACGTTTGACGGCAAGAATCTGGTCGAGGATGTCGGACATGACGGTGACTTTGCTTACGTTTCTTCGATGCGCACCCGCGGCGCGATGGCCGTGAGCAGTTCATAGGCGATGGTGCCGGCGCTGGCCGCCACCTCTTCCACCGGCAGCCCTTCGCCCCAGAGGGTGACCAGGCTGCCGACATGGGCGTTGGGGATGGGGGTGAGGTCGATGCAGAGCATGTCCATGGACACCCGGCCCAGGGTGCGGGTGTGCTGGCCCTCGACCAGCACCGGCGTGCCGGTGCCGGCGTGGCGCGGATAGCCGTCGGCATAACCACAGGCGACGATGCCGATGCGCATGTCCTTGGCCGCGACGAAGCTGCCGCCGTAGCCGACCGCCTCACCCTTGCGTAGCGGTCGCTGGGCAATGACCCGGCTCTCCAGGGTCATGGCCGGCAACAGGCCCAGGCCAGCCCCGGTTTGGTTGGCAAAAGGCGAGGCGCCATAGAGCATGATGCCGGGGCGCACCCAGTCGCCCTGGGTCTCGGGGTAGCGCATCAGCGCCGCCGAGTTGGCCAGGCTCGCCGGTAGCTCCAGGCCCTCGCTGGCCTTGCGAAACGCCTGCATCTGCTCGTCGACCCCGACCTCGGCCTCGTCGGCACTGGCGAAATGGGTCATCAGGGTGACGCTGCCAACCGACTCGGCCTCTTGCAGCCGGGCCACCACCTCTTGGAGCCGCTTGGGGTGCAGGCCCAGGCGGTGCATGCCGGTATCGACCTTGACGAAGACATCGACCCGATGATCCAGCCGGGCCCTAGCCAGAATCTCGGCTTGGTCTTCCCGATGGATGACCGGCTGCAGGCGCCAGTGGGCGATGGCCGGCAACTCGTCGGGATGGAAGAAGCCTTCGAGCAGCACGATGGGATGGCTGAAGCCATCGGCGCGCAGGGTCTCGGCCTCGCCCAGGGTGAGCACTGCGAAGCCGTCGGCCGCACGCAAGGCACGCGCCACGCGCAAGAGCCCGTGGCCATAGCCGTTGGCCTTGACCACGGCCAGGATGCGGGCCGGGCCGGCCAGGCGCCGGGCCAGGCCCAGGTTGTGGGCCAAGGCGGCGGTGTCGATGCGGGCGACGAGCGGGCGGGACATGAAGACTCTACTTAAAGGTCATTGCGAGCGCGGCGAAGCAATCCAGCCTTTGAAAACCAATGGATTGCTTCGTCACTTCGTTCCTCGCAACGACCGGCCATGTTTGTAAATTTGGCTCAATCCCTGGCCCTCAGTTGTTCGGCGTCAGGTAGATGTCGGCCGCGAAGTTCTCGAAGCGGGTGAATTCGCCCATGAAGGTCAGGCGCACGGTGCCGGTGGGGCCGTTGCGCTGCTTGCCGATGATGATCTCGGCGGTGCCCTTGTCCTGGCTGTCCGGGTTGTAGACCTCGTCGCGGTAGATGAACAGGATGACGTCGGCGTCCTGCTCGATGGCGCCGGATTCGCGCAGATCGGACATCACCGGCCGCTTGTTCGGCCGCTGCTCGAGCGAGCGGTTGAGCTGGGACAGGGCGACCACGGGCACGTGCAACTCCTTGGCCAGGCTCTTCAGGGAGCGGGATATCTCGGAGATCTCGGTGGCGCGGTTCTCGCCCGAGCCGCTGCCGGACATCAGTTGCAGATAGTCGATGACGATGAGGCCGAGCCGCCCGTCCTTGCACTGCCGGGCCAGGCGCCGGGCGCGGGCGCGCACCTCCATGGCGGTGAGGCCGCCGGATTCGTCGATGAACACCGGCGCCTCGTCCAACTGGCCCAGGGCGTGGGTCAGCCGCGGCCAGTCGTCCTAGCTGATGCGGCCGGTGCGCAGCTTGTGCTGGTCGAGCTTGCCGACCGAACCGAGCATCCGCATGACCAGCTGGGTCGAGGCCATTTCCATGCTGAACACCGCCACCGGCAGGCCGGCCGCCAGGGCGACGTTCTCGGCGATGTTGAGCGAGAAGGCGGTATTATGGGTCACCACATCCTGATCGGTGATATAGAGCCTGGTCGGATGACTGACGGAGATGCACTGGCAGGCGGTCTCGCGCGTTGGCTCGACGGACATGATGTTAAGGCGCTTCTGCCTGCGCCATGCCGCCGGCACTCTTGCCTGTTTTTCCGACAACAAAAACAGGCTTTGTGGCTCCGGATGGGAGATATGGCACACATAGGCCGGCAGGCCAGGCACCCGCAGGCCGGCCACATTGCGAAAGTGTGGCTGCTTTGTCGTCACGGAGCACCAGCCGCCAAGCGACCGCACCAACTCAGCCACATCTTCGGCCAGTTGGGCGCTTGAGGTGGAAAGCCGCACACTGCCCCAGCGCTCCACCCAGCCATCGGTATCGAGCAGACCTCGCAGCAGGTCAAGCCGGGCCTGTCTGCCGGCTTCAAGATACAGCCTGGGAATGAATTTTCTGTCGCTGGGCGAGCCAGACAGTTGCAAAGCCTCCAAGCCAACCCTCAGGGGATTAGGCTGGGAGCCTGACAGTCCGGTTACTCGGGCTCCGTCTTCTCGAACCAGACGATAGTCATAACGACCAGCATGGTTGACCACCATACCCATGCCGTCAAGCCGTTCTCCCATCAGGGCCAGTATCTGAGGAGAGGCAGTGGAAAATCGGACACTGCCCGTCCCGGTGAGATTGCCATCGCCCAACAACGCCCCTAGCACCCAGGGATCAATGGGCAGAGGCTCGTGGTGGCCAAAGTCGCCACTTGCCCGCTCGATCCACAGCCGGCCCTGATGGCGTTTTGACTGCAACAAGCGGATGATCTCGCGCGTTTCCAGCACGCGCGGCGCCTCCCAGTGGCGCGAATGAACGCGCCACAGATGTTCGGCGCAGCACTCGGCCGAGCGCCCATCCGAGAAGGTGATGCGATAGACCTGCTTGGTCCCTTGCGGAAATACACCGGTCACGATGGAGGGCTGCCCATCAACCGAGGCAAGCGCATCCCCCACTTCCAAGTTGCCCATGCGCTTCCAGCCACCGATGGTGCGCACGCGAGCATCCAGCGGTTGCGCCTTGCCCATGCTCGGCCGGCCGGCGACGATGACCAGATCGCCCGGCTGCAGGCCCGAGGTCTTGCCGTCGAGATCGGCGAAGCCGGTGGGCACGCCGGTGATCTCGCTCGGGTTCTCCCGGTTGTAGAGCTCGTCGATGCGGTTGACCACCTCGATCAGCACCGGCTTGATCGGCTGGAAGCCCTGACCGCCGCGAGCGCCGGCCTCCTTGATCTCGAACACCTTGGCCTCGGCCTCGTCGAGGATCTCGCTGGCCTTGCGCCCGGCCGGGTTGTAGGACAGCTCGGCGATCTCCGAACCGACCTCGGCCAGTCGGCGCAGCACCGCCCGCTCGCGTACGATCTCGGCATAGCGGCGGATGTTGGCTGCCGACGGGGTGTTCTGGGCCAGGGCGGTGAGATAGGACAGGCCGCCGACCTCGTCGAGCTGGTTGTGCGACTCCAGCGCCTCGGCCACGGTGATGACGTCGGCCGGCTTGTTGTCCTCGATCAGGCGGGTGACCTGCTTCCAGATCAGCTTATGGTCGGCCCGGTAGAAATCGACCTCGGAGATGACATCGGCCACCCGGTCCCAGGCCCCGTTCTCCAGCATGAGGCCGCCCAACACGGACTGCTCGGCCTCCACCGAATGGGGCGGCAGTTTGATGGCGGACAGCTCGGGATCGGCGAAAACGGCGGACATATGGCTTTCTCGTTCTGGGGGGTCAATTGTAGTCCCGCCCCCTGAATGATAAAAGGCCGCTCGCGCGGCCAGATGTCGAAGAAATCCTCTCCCTATGGGAGAGGGTAGGGTGAGGGGGCCGCGCAGCGGCCTAAAAGGCTACCGAACTACTACACGACGCTGATTTGCCCTCACCCCCACCCCTCTCGCGGAGGGAGAGGGGATCGAGCTTTTTTAGTGCTCGCCGAGGACGGACACCTTGATGTCGACCGAGACATCGCTGTGCAGGGCCAGGGTCAGGTCGTAGTCGCCGACCATCTTGAACGGGCCCTCGGGCATGCGCACCTCGGCCTTGCTCACGTCGAAGCCTTGGGCCTTGAGGGCGTCGGCGATGTCGACGTTGGTGACGGAACCGAACAGGCGGCCATCGACACCGGCCTTCTGAGTGATCTGCAGCAGATAGCCGGCCAGCTTCTCGGCACGAGCCTGAGCGGCAGCCAGCTTCTCGGCGGCGAGCTTTTCCAGCTCGGCGCGGCGCTGGGCGAATTGCTCACGGTTGGCGGCGGTCGCCCGCTTGGCCTTGCCCTGGGGGATCAGGAAGTTACGGGCAAAGCCGTCCTTGACCCGAACCACATCGCCCAAGCCACCGAGGTTGACGACTTTTTCCAGCAAAATGATTTCCATGTCGCGTTCCTCTTCTCTTATTCGTGCAGGTCGGTATACGGCATCAGCGCCAGGAACTGGGCCCGCTTGATGGCGGTGGCCAATTGACGCTGGTAGTGGGCGCGGGTGCCGGTGATGCGGCCGGGGATGATGCGACCCTGCTCGGTCAGGAAGTCCTTGAGGACTTCGATGTCCTTGTAGTCGATCTCTTTCACGCCCTCGGCGGTGAAACGGCAGAACTTCTTGCGGCGGAACAGCGCGCCGCCAGTCTTGGGCCGGCCTTTGGCATCGGGTTTGCGTCGGAAAAACGCCATGGTGGTACTCCTTAGATCAATTCGTAATCGGTTACGTGCAACGTCAACAGGCTGCTGCGGGGGCTCTTGCGGTCGAGGAATCCGGTTACGCTCAGTTGGACTCCGATCGGGCTTTGGCTCAGTTTTCGGGCGGTTTCGCCGAAGGCGATCGCCTCAACCTCGCACACTACCTGGCGCAGCCGGCCTGCCTCGCTCTGCTCCGAACCGTGGGCCAACCGCATCTGCACGGTGGCCACGCCGGCCGGGGTGAAGCGCAGGCCGCTGGTTTCCAGGATTTGCCCGGTCAGCTCGATCCGGTTGGCCACCCTCAGGCGGCAGCCTCGGCCGACGCTTCCTGCGACTGCGCTGCCAGCATGTTGCGGGACTTCTCTTCCTTCATCATCGGCGAAGCGCCGGTGACGGCCTCGTCACGCTTGATGACGATGTGGCGCAGAATGGCATCGTTGAAGCGGAAGCCGTGATCCAGCTCGTCCAGGGTCTCCTGGTCGCACTCGATGTTCATGAGCACGTAGTGGGCCTTGTGCACCTTCTGGATGGTGTAGGCCAGCTGACGGCGGCCCCAGTCTTCCAGGCGATGAATCTGGCCACCCTTGGTGGTGATCAGGCTGCGGTAACGCTCGACCATGGCGGGCACCTGCTCGCTCTGGTCCGGATGGACGATAAAAACGATTTCGTAGTGACGCATAACACTCCTTTCGGACTAAGGCCCCCCGTCCGGCTCAACACGGGTTTGAACGCGGCGGTGGAGCAAGGATTCCGACCCAAACAGCCGAGCCGGAGAAAGCGCATGATTCTAATGAAAAAACAATCGGATAGCAAGCCATTCAGGCGAGCGGTGAGGGGTGCGACGCTATGGGCAACGAGACCCGCTTGCCTTCAGATTACGCAATCGACGTGGTACTTGACCTTGCCGTCGACCGATTCCTTGACCAGGCCGTGGATGTCGGTCTCGAAGCCCGGGAACTGCTCGTTGAAGTCGCGGGCGAATTGCAGGTAACGGACGATGGTGGCGTTGAAGCGCTCGCCCGGGATCAGAAGCGGAATGCCCGGGGGATAGGGGGTCAGCAGCACACTGGTGATGCGGCCTTCGAGCTGGTCGATCTCCACCCGCTCGATCTCGCGGCGGGCCATTTTGGCGAAGGCGTCGGCCGGCTTCATGGCCGGCGCCATCTCGGACAGGTACATCTCGGTGGTCAACCGGGCCACGTCGTTGGCCTTGTAGAGGCTGTGGATCTGGTCGCACAAGTCGCGCAGGCCGATCTTCTCGTAGCGCGGCTGCTTCTCGATGAATTCCGGCAGCACCTTCCACAAAGGCTGGTTGGCATCGAAATCGGTCTTGAACTGCTGCAGCGCCGTGAGCAGGGTGTTCCAGCGGCCCTTGGTGATGCCGATGGTGAACATGATGAAGAAGGAATAGAGGCCGGTCTTTTCCACGATGACGCCATGCTCGGCCAGGTATTTGGTGACGATGGCGGCCGGAATGCCCTGGCTGGCGAATTCGCCGGACATGTCCAGCCCGGGGGTGATGATGGTGGCCTTGATCGGGTCGAGCATGTTGAAGCCTGACGCGATGTCGCCGAAGCCGTGCCAGTGCTCGTTGTCCGTGAGCATCCAGTCTTCCTGGTCACCCACGCCTTCGGCCTCCTCGGCCAGGTATTGCGGCCCCCAAACCTTGAACCACCAGGACTCGCCGAATTCGCGGTCGACCTTGCGCATGGCGCGGCGGAAATCCATGGCCTCGACCAGCGACTCCTCGACCAGCGAGGTGCCGGCCGGCGGCTCCATCATCGCCGCCGCCACATCGCAGGAGGCGATGATGGCGTACTGCGGCGAGGTCGAGCTGTGCATCAGGTAGGCCTCGTTGAATATGTCGCGGTCCAGTTGGCGGGTCTGCGAGTCCTGCACCAGGATCTGCGAGGCCTGGGACAAGCCGGCCAGCAGCTTGTGGGTGGACTGGGTGGAAAAGATCATCGAATCCTTGCAGCGCGGCCGGCCTTCGCCGATGGCATGGTAATCGCCATAGAAGTCGTGGAAGGACGCGTGCGGCAGCCAGGCCTCGTCGAAATGCAGGGTGTCGATCTCGCCGTCGAGCATCTCTTTGATGGTCTCGACGTTGTACATCACCCCGTCATAGGTCGACTGGGTGATGGTCAGGATGCGCGGCTTCTTGTTCTTGGCCTTGCTGGCGAAGGGGTTGGCCTCGATCTTCTTGCGGATGTTCTCGATCTTGAATTCGCTTAGCGGGATCGGGCCGATGATGCCGTAGTGGTTGCGGGTCGGCGTCAGGAAGACGGGAATCGCCCCGGTCATGATGATCGAATGCAGGATGGACTTGTGGCAGTTGCGGTCGACCACCACGATGTCGTCCGGCGCCACGGTGGAATGCCAAACCATCTTGTTCGAGGTCGAGGTACCGTTGGTGACGAAATACAGGTGGTCGCAGTGGAAGATGCGGGCGGCGTTGCGCTCGGAGGCCGCCACCGGCCCGGTGTGGTCGAGCAACTGGCCCAATTCGTCGACCGCGTTGCAGACGTCGGCACGCAACAGGTTCTCGCCGAAGAACTGGTGGAACATCTGGCCGATCGGCGACTTCAGGAAGGCGACGCCGCCGGAATGGCCCGGGCAGTGCCAGGAATAAGAGCCGTCGGCGGCATAGTGGGTGAGCGCCCGGAAGAAAGGCGGCACGATCGAATCCAGATAGGCCTTGGCCTCGCGCCCGATGTAGCGGGCGAGGAACTCCGGCGTGTCCTCCAGCATGTGGATGAAGCCGTTCAGCTCGCGCAGGATGTCGTTCGGGATGTGGCGCGAGGTGCGGGTCTCGCCGTGCAGGAAGATCGGAATCTCGGCATTGCGAAAGCGAATCTCCTCGACGAAGGCGCGCAGCTCGGCGATGGTTTCCTCTTCCTCGTTGGCCAGCTCCTCATCGTCGACCGAGAGGATGAAGGCCGAGGCGCGCGATTGCTGCTGGGCGAAGGAAGACAGGTCGCCGTAGCTGGTCACGCCCAGCACTTCCCTGCCCTCTTCCTCGATGGCCTTGGCCAGGGCGCGAATGGACAGGCCGCTCTGGTTCTCGGAGCGGAAGTC
>JACAEC010000099.1 GCA_013389055.1 Hydrogenophilaceae bacterium | reverse complement strand
TCAGCGATGCGGATCTGCTCCTGGACGATGTCGATGCCGGTGATCTGCTCGGTGATGGTGTGCTCCACCTGCAGCCGGGTGTTCATCTCCATGAAGTAGAACTGGTTGTCCCGATCGAGCAGGAACTCGACGGTGCCGGCGTTGACGTAGCCCACGGCCTTGGCCGCACGCACCGCCAGCTTGCCGATATATTCGCGCTGGGCCTCGGTCAGCTGGGGCGAGGGGGCGATCTCGATCAGCTTTTGGTTGCGGCGCTGGATCGAGCAGTCGCGCTCGTAGAGGTGGACGGTATCGCCATGGCTGTCGCCGATGATCTGGACCTCGATGTGCTTGGGCGTGACCACGCATTTCTCGATGAAGACCTCGGGCTTACCGAAGGCCTTGCTCGCCTCGGATACCACGCGCTCGTAGTTCTTCAGCAGTTCGGCCTCGGAGTCGCAGCGGCGGATGCCGCGGCCGCCGCCGCCGTTGGTGGCCTTGAGCATGACCGGATAGCCGATCTGCTTGGCCAGTTCGCGGGCCTCCTCGACGCTCTCCAGGTTGTGGTCGGAGCCAGGTATCACCGGGATGCCGGCCTTGATCATGGCCTTGCGCGCCTCGATCTTGTCGCCCATCTGGCGGATGACCTCGGGCGAGGGACCGATGAATTTCACCCCGCGCCGGGCACAGATTTCCGCCAAAAGCGGGTTTTCCGACAGAAAACCGTAGCCGGGGTGGAGCGCGTCGCAGCCGGAGGCCACGGCCAGATTGACGATGTTATGGGCGTTCAGATAGCCCAAAACCGGGTCGGAGCCGATATTGAAGGCCTGATCTGCCTTTTTCACGTGCAGGGCATGGCGGTCGGCATCGGTATAGATGGCCGCCGCTTTGATGCCTAGTTCCTTGCAGGCACGGACGATGCGGACCGCGATCTCGCCGCGGTTGGCTACCAGGATTTTCTTGATCATTCCGCTAAAAATGGCCCGAATTTGGTTTTGACAAGGGAAGCGCCAAAGAATATCATTAACAACTTATGTCTGCACAGGCGGTGATCGATCCCCTGCGGTTTGCCAAGTCCGGCGAAAGCCTTGCCGGCACGGTCGATCTGGCGAGTCTGCCTCGCCTTCGGGATCGGCTGGCGAGGAGTGAGGGCGAAGCCCGCTATCGTTTGACCGGCCAGGGTTCGGAGACGCGCAGGCCGTCCCTGCACCTGCAGGTGCAGGTAGAACTGCCCCTGGCCTGCCAACGTTGCCTGGAGCCTTATCTGTTCCGGCTGGAGGTGGACACCACCTTGCTGTTGGCACGCAACGAAGCGGAGCTGGCGGCCTGGGAAGAGGCAGATTCCCTGTGCGAGGGTTTGGTGGCCGAGCCGCACTTAAATGTGCTGGACTTGGTTGAAGATGAAATTTTGCTCGGCCTGCCGATGGTGCCCAGGCACCCGGAAGGCGAATGCCCGGTTCGGGCCTAAGAGTGATGGTTTTTTGTAGGAGAAACGGAAATGGCCGTTCAACAGAATAAAAAGTCCCCGTCCAAGCGGGGCATGCATCGCGCCCACGATTTTCTGAGCAACCCGCCGACCGCGGTTGAGCCGACCACGGGCGAAGTGCATCTGCGTCACCACGTCAGCCCCAGCGGCTACTATCGCGGCCGCAAGGTCGGCACCCCCAAGAGCGGCGCCTAACCGCCCTTCGCAAGCGGGCTCGCTTGCCGGGCCTGCCTGCTCACGCCTATGCGTGAAATCACGATCGCTATCGACGCCATGGGGGGCGATCACGGCCCCCATGTGACCGTCAAGGCCGCACTCGATTTCCTCCAGCAGCATCACGACGTCAACATCGTCCTGGTCGGCCTGCGCGAGGTCATCGAAGCCGAGTTCAAGGCCTTGCGGGTCGCGTCGGACAACCGTCTCCGCATTCACCCCGCTTCCGAGGTCGTCACCATGGACGACCCCTTGACCATCGCCCTGCGCGGCAAGAAAGACTCGTCGATGCGGGTCACCGCCGATTTGGTCAAGCGCGGCGAGGCCGACGCCGGGGTCTCGGCGGGCAATACCGGTGCCCTGATGGCGGTGTCCCGCTTCGTGCTCAAGACCTTGCCCGGCATCGAACGACCGGCCATCGCCACCCCGCTGCCCAACCGCAACGGCGGCTGGACCTATGTGCTGGACCTGGGCGCCAACGTCGACTGCACCGCCGAGCATCTCTGCCAATTCGGCCTGATGGGCGCGGCCCTGGTCACCGCGGTCGAGCACAAGGAGCGCCCGAGCGTGGGTTTGCTCAACATCGGCGAAGAGGACATCAAGGGCAACGAGGTGGTAAAGCAGGCCGCCGAATTGCTCAAGACCAGCGGGGTCAATTTCTACGGCAACGTCGAGGGTGACGATATCTACAAAGGCACGGTCGACGTCGTGGTCTGCGACGGTTTCGTCGGCAATGTGGCACTGAAGACCTCTGAGGGTTTGGCCAAGATGATCGCCGAGGAACTGAAAAAAGAATTCCTGCGCGGGCCGCTGTCCAAGCTGGCCGGGCTGATCGCCACCCCGGTGGTCAAGCGGTTCAAGAAGCGCATGGATCCGCGCCGCTACAACGGCGCCAGCTTGCTGGGCCTGCGCGGCATCATGATCAAGAGCCATGGCTCGGCCGACGCCTACGCCTTCCGCAAGGCCATCGAACGGGCGGCAGAGGAAGTGCGCGGGGGCCTGTTGCGCCGCATCAGCGACCAAGGCGGGGCGCTGACCCGGCAAGAACAACAAGGAGAAGGCGCGTGAACCATTCGCGCATTACCGGCACCGGCAGCTACTTGCCCGAGCGCATCCTGAGCAATGCCGACCTGGAAAAATTGGTCGAGACTACGGAGCAGTGGATCGTCGAGCGCACCGGCATCCGCGAGCGGCATATCGTGGCCGAGAATCAGGTTACCAGCGATTTGGCCTTGGAAGCAGCGAAGCAGGCGATCGATGCCGCCGGCATCGAGTCCCAAGCGATCGATCTGATCATCGTCGCCACCACCACGCCCGACCGGATATTTCCCAGCACTGCCTGCATCCTCCAGGCGAAGCTGGGCATCAGCAATGGCACCCCGGCTTTCGATGTCCAGGCCGTGTGCAGCGGCTTCGTCTATGCCTTGGCCGTGGCCGACAACTTCATCAAAAGCGGGCAGGCCCGGTGCGCCCTGGTGGTCGGTGCCGAAACGCTGTCGCGCATCACCGATTACACCGATCGCAGCAACTGCATCCTCTGGGGTGACGGTGCCGGCGCCGTGGTGCTCCAGGCGAGCGAGCAAGCGGGCATCGTCTCCACCCATCTCCATGCCGACGGCCGCTACCAGCAACTACTCTATGTCGACGGCGGCCCCTCACTGAAAAAGGAGGGCGAGGCCTATATGCGCATGGAGGGCAATGCCGTGTTCAAAATGGCGGTCAATACCCTGGACGCCATCGTCGACGAGACCCTGGCCGCCAACGGCCTGCAGAAATCCGATATCCAGTGGCTGGTGCCGCACCAGGCCAACATCCGCATCATCCAGGCCACGGCCAAGAAGCTGGGCATGAGCATGGACAACGTCGTGCTCACCGTCGACCGCCACGGCAACACCTCGGCCGCTTCGATCCCGTTGGCGCTGGACACCGCCGTGCGCGACGGCCGGATCAAGGCCGGCGAGATGGTGCTGATGGAGGCCTTCGGCGGCGGCTTCACCTGGGGTTCGGTGTTAGTTAAATTCTGATCAACCACAAAGACACAGTGGACACAGAGAAAACTATGCCTTGCTCCGTGAACTCTGTGGCTCTGTGGTGAACAAGGAAGATGGATATGCGATTTGCCTTTGTGTTTCCCGGTCAGGGTTCCCAGTCGGTCGGCATGATGGCCGCCTATGGCGAGCATGCCGTCATTCGCGATACCTTCGCCGAGGCCTCCGAGGCTCTGGGGCAGGACCTCTGGGCCCTGGTCCAGAACGGCCCGGCCGAGCAGCTCAATCTCACCGTCAACACCCAGCCGGCCATGCTGGACGCCGGCGTGGCGGTCTAC
>JACAEC010000042.1 GCA_013389055.1 Hydrogenophilaceae bacterium | reverse complement strand
TTACTCAATAATCTTCGCCACGACGCCGGCGCCGACGGTCCGGCCGCCTTCGCGCACGGCGAAGCGCAAACCTTCTTCCATCGCGATCGGCGCAATCAGGCTCACCGTGATCGACACGTTGTCGCCAGGCATCACCATCTCGGTGCCCGCCGGCAGGTCGATCGAACCGGTCACGTCAGTGGTCCGGAAGTAGAACTGCGGGCGATAGCCGTTGAAGAACGGGGTGTGCCGGCCGCCTTCGTCCTTGGACAGCACGTAGATCTCGGCCGTGAACTTGGTGTGCGGGTTGATCGAACCCGGCTTGGCCAGCACCTGGCCACGCTCGACCTCTTCCCGCTTGGTGCCGCGCAGCAGCACGCCGACGTTGTCGCCAGCCTGACCCTGATCGAGCAGCTTGCGGAACATCTCGACGCCGGTACAGGTAGTCTTGATGGTGGGCTTGATGCCGACGATTTCGATTTCGTCGCCAACCTTGACGATGCCCCGCTCAACCCGGCCGGTCACCACGGTGCCGCGGCCGGAGATGGAGAAGACGTCTTCCACAGGCATCAGGAAGGTGCCGTCGATGGCGCGCTTGGGCTCAGGGATGTAGCTGTCCAGGGCCTCGGCCAATTTGAAGATGGAGGGCTCGCCGATTTCGGACTGGTCGCCTTCCAGGGCCTTCAGGGCGGAGCCCTTGATGATCGGGGTGTCGTCGCCGGGGAAGTCGTATTTGGACAAGAGCTCGCGCACTTCCATTTCGACCAGCTCCAAGAGCTCGGCGTCGTCGACCATGTCGGCCTTGTTCATGTAGACGATGATGTAGGGCACGCCAACCTGACGCGCCAGCAGGATGTGCTCGCGGGTCTGCGGCATGGGGCCGTCAGCAGCCGACACCACCAGGATGGCGCCGTCCATCTGGGCAGCACCGGTAATCATGTTCTTCACGTAGTCGGCGTGACCGGGGCAGTCGACGTGGGCGTAGTGCCGGTTGGCCGTCTCGTACTCAACGTGCGCGGTGTTGATGGTGATGCCGCGCGCCTTCTCTTCCGGGGCAGAGTCGATCTGGTCGTAACCTTTCGCCTCGCCACCAAACTTCTTCGACAGAATCGTCGTGATCGCCGCAGTCAGCGTGGTCTTGCCATGGTCCACGTGACCAATCGTACCCACGTTTACGTGCGGTTTCGTCCGCTCAAATTTACCCTTGGCCATGACTCAATACCTCACTTCTTGTTGATAATGGCATCCGCGACGTTCTTAGGCGCCTCGGAGTAGTGTTTGAATTCCATGGTGTACGTGGCGCGACCCTGAGACAGCGAACGCAACTGGGTCGAGTAGCCGAACATCTCGGACAACGGCACCTCAGCCTTGATCGCCTTGCCGCCGGGCAGGTCTTCCATGCCCTGGATCATGCCGCGACGGGAGGACAAGTCGCCCATCACATCGCCCATATAGTCCTCGGGGGTCTCGACCTCGACCGCCATCATCGGCTCGAGCAGAACCGGATTGGCCTTGCGCATGCCTTCCTTGAAGGCCATGCTGGCGGCCATCTTGAAGGCCTGCTCGGAGGAGTCCACCTCGTGGTAGGAACCGTCGAACAGGGTGACCTTGACATCTTCCACCGGGAAACCGGCCAGCACGCCATTCGGCAGCGAATCCTTCAGGCCCTTGTCGACAGCCGGGATGTATTCGCGCGGCACCGAGCCGCCCTTGATGGCATCGACGAACTCATAACCCTTGCCAATCTCGTTCGGCTCCATCTTGATCCAGACGTGGCCGTACTGACCCTTGCCGCCGGACTGCTTGACGAACTTGCCTTCGACCTCGACCGCCTTGCGGATGGCTTCGCGGTAGGCCACTTGGGGCGCACCCACATTGGCCTCGACACCGAACTCGCGCTTCATGCGGTCGACGATGATCTCCAGGTGCAATTCGCCCATGCCGGAGATGATGGTCTGGCCGGATTCCTCGTCGGTACGGACGCGGAAGGAAGGATCCTCTTGGGCCAGGCGATTCAGGGCCAGACCCATCTTCTCCTGATCGGCCTTGGTCTTCGGCTCGACCGCAACGTGGATCACCGGCTCCGGGAACTCCATGCGCTCCAGGATGATCGGCTTATCGAGGGAACTCAGGGTGTCGCCAGTGATCGCCTCTTTCAGACCAACGGCGTCGGCGATGTCGCCGGCACGCACTTCCTTGATCTCTTCGCGGTTATTGGCGTGCATCTGCAGGATGCGGCCGAGTCGCTCTTTCTTGCCCTTGACCGAGTTGTAGATGGTGTCGCCAGAATTCACCACGCCGGAATAGACCCGGAAGAAGGTGAGCTGGCCGACATAGGGGTCGGTCATGATCTTGAAGGCCAGCGCCGAGAACGGCTCGGAATCGTCCGCCTTGCGCTGATCGGGCTCGCCGTTTTCCTTCTCGCCCTTGACCGGCGGAATGTCGACCGGCGAAGGCAGGTAGTCGACCACGGCATCCAGCATGGCTTGGACACCCTTGTTCTTGAAGGCGGAGCCGCACAGCATCGGCACGATCTCGCTGGCGATGGTGCGCTGGCGCAAGGCCTGCTTGATCTCCTCTTCGGAGAGATCACCCTCCTCGAGGTACTTGTTCATCAGGTCTTCACTCGCCTCGGCGGCGACCTCGACCATCTTCTCGCGCCATTCTTTACAGGTCTCGACCAGCTCGGCCGGAATGTCGCGGTACTCGAATTTCATGCCTTGGGAGGCCTCGTCCCAGTAAATCGCCTTCATCTTGACCAGGTCGACCACGCCGGCGAAGCTGTCCTCGGCACCGATGGGCACCTGCAGCAGAACCGGGTTGGCCTTCAGACGCGCACGCATCTGATCGTAGACCTTGAAGAAGTTGGCACCGGAACGATCCATCTTGTTGACGAAGGCCAGACGGGGCACGCCATACTTGTTGGCCTGACGCCATACCGTCTCGGATTGGGGCTGCACGCCACCCACCGCGCAATAGACCATGCAGGCGCCGTCGAGCACGCGCATGGAACGCTCGACCTCGATGGTGAAGTCGACGTGGCCAGGGGTGTCGATGATGTTGATGCGATGCTCGGGATACTTGCCATCCATGCCGCGCCAGAAGGCGGTGGTCGCCGCGGAGGTGATGGTGATGCCACGCTCCTGCTCCTGCTCCATCCAGTCCATGGTGGCAGCGCCGTCGTGCACCTCGCCAATCTTGTGGGATTTGCCGGTGTAAAACAGGACCCGCTCGGTCGTGGTGGTCTTGCCGGCGTCGATGTGCGCCGAGATACCGATATTGCGATAGCGTTCGATGGGGGTGGTACGAGCCACTTTACTTCACCTTATTATTAGAAACGGAAATGACTGAAGGCCTTGTTGGCTTCGGCCATACGGTGGACTTCTTCGCGCTTCTTCATGGCGCCGCCCCGGCCCTCGGCCGCATCGATCAATTCGCCTGCCAGTCGGGCACCCATGGACTTCTCGCCACGCTTGCGGGCGGCTTCTTTCAGCCAACGCATCGCCAAGGCGAGACGACGGGCCGGACGCACTTCGACCGGTACCTGATAGTTGGCACCGCCAACGCGGCGGCTCTTCACCTCGACCACCGGCTTGATGTTGCCCAGGGCCTGGGAGAAGACCTCCAAGGGGTCCTTGCCGCTCTTTTTGCCGATCTGGTCAAAGGCACCATAGACGATCCGCTCAGCGACAGACTTCTTGCCGCTGCTCATGATCACGTTCATGAACTTGGCAACATCTTGGTTACCGAATTTCGGATCCGGCAGGATCTCGCGCTTGGTTACTTCACGACGACGTGGCATAGCTTATATCCTCAATTCAGCTTCAGGCCGCTTTCGGGCGCTTGGCGCCGTACTTCGAACGAGACTGCTTCCGGTCCTTGACACCCTGGGTATCCAGGCTGCCGCGAACGATGTGGTAACGCACACCCGGCAAGTCCTTGACCCGGCCGCCGCGAACCAGCACCACCGAGTGTTCCTGCAGGTTGTGGCCCTCACCGCCGATGTAGCCGATCACCTCGAAGCCATTGGACAGGCGAACCTTGGCCACTTTACGCAGCGCCGAGTTCGGCTTCTTCGGGGTGGTGGTATAGACACGAGTACACACGCCGCGCTTCTGCGGGCAGGCCTCCATGGCCGGTACCTTGCTCTTGTCAATCGGGGCCTTGCGCGCCTTGCGCACAAGCTGGTTAATGGTTGGCATGGGTTGCGCCTTCTCGAAAAATCAGCTCAGTAAAAACCGTTTTTGCCTGTACAAACGGCCCACGAGTCGCCTCGCAGGCCGCAAGAAAAAGACCGCGGATTGTATGGGGTCGACGGGGGGCTGTCAAGCCTCCTCGCCGCCCGCACTCTCCGCCGTCACTTCCTCGACTGCGGTCTCGACTTCCACGGCCTCCATCGCAGCCCGCTGTTGGCGGCTCCGATGGTGGGCCAAGCCAGTGCCGGCCGGGATCAGGCGGCCGACAATGACGTTTTCCTTGAGGCCGCGCAGATCGTCCTTCTTGGCCATGATTGCCGCCTCGGTCAGCACCCGGGTGGTCTCCTGGAAGGAGGCCGCCGAGATGAACGAGTCGGTCGACAGCGAGGCCTTGGTGATGCCCAGCAGGACATCGTCATAGCTGGCCGGCTGCTTGCCTTCGGCTGCCAGACGATCGTTCTCCTCGAGCAGATCAGAACGCTCGACCTGCTCACCCGGGATGAAGCGGGAATCGCCGGCCTCGGTCACGGTCACCCGACGCAGCATCTGGCGGACCACCACCTCGATGTGCTTGTCGTTGATCTTGACGCCCTGCAGACGATAGACGTCCTGAACCTCGTTGATGATGTAGCGGGCCAAGGCCTCGATACCCTGCAGACGCAGGATGTCGTGCGGCTCGGCCGGGCCATCGACGATGGTCTCGCCCTTTTGCACCACCTGGCCGTCGTGCACGGTGACGTGCTTGTCCTTCGGAATCAGGTATTCGTGGGCGATACCGTCCAGATCGGTCAACACCAGGCGCTGCTTGCCCTTGGTGTCCTTGCCGAAGCTCACCGTGCCGGTGATCTCGGCCAGCATGCCGGCGTCCTTCGGGCTGCGGGCCTCGAACAGTTCCGCCACGCGCGGCAGACCGCCGGTAATGTCGCGGGTCTTCGAGGTTTCCTGCGGGATCCGGGCCAGCACGTCGCCGACGTTCACTTCCTGGCCATCCTTCACGGTGATCAGCGAGCCGACCTGGAAGCCGATGTTCACGGTGATATCGGTACCGGCCACCTTGGCTTCCTTGCCGTCGGCGCCGATCAGCTTGACCTGCGGACGCAGACCCTTGCTGGCCGCGCTGCCACGGCGCTTGGCGTCGATGACGATCAGGGTGGAAAGGCCAGTCACCTCGTCGATCTGCTTGGCGACGGTGACGCCCTCTTCCACGTTCTCGAACTTCACCCGGCCGGCGTACTCGGTGATGATCGGACGGGTATGCGGATCCCACGTCGCCAGGGCGGTACCCGCCTTGACGGCGGCACCATCCTTGGCGCCGAGGGTGGCGCCATAGGGTACCTTGTGCCGCTCACGCTCCCGACCGTTGTCGTCGACGATCAGGACCTCGCCGTTGCGCGAGATCACGACCTGCTCGCCACGCACGTTGGTCACGTAGCGCATGGTCTGGGTGAAGCGCACGGTGCCGGCGGACTTGCACTCCACCTGGCTAGCGGCAGCGGCACGGGAGGCCGCGCCACCGATGTGGAAGGTCCGCATGGTCAGCTGGGTGCCCGGCTCGCCGATCGACTGGGCGGCGATGACGCCGACCGCTTCGCCCGAGTTGACCAGATGACCACGACCGAGGTCACGGCCATAGCACTTCGCGCACAGACCCCAACGGGTCTCGCAGGTCAGCGGGGTACGGGCCTTGACCTCGTCGATGCCCAGTTGCTCGATCAGGTCCACAGCAGCCTCGTCAAGCAGGGTGCCGGCCTCGATCACCGTCTCACCGGTATCCGGGTTGACCACATCGGTTGCAGCCACGCGGCCGAGAATGCGCTCGCGCAAGGGCTCGATCACGTCGCCACCCTCGACCAGGGCCTTCATGACCATGCCGTTGCTGGTGCCGCAATCGTCCTCGGTAATCACCAAATCCTGGGTCACGTCGACCAGACGCCGGGTCAGGTAGCCGGAGTTCGCAGTCTTCAGCGCGGTATCGGCCAGACCCTTACGGGCGCCGTGGGTCGAGATGAAGTACTGCAGGACGTTCAGGCCCTCGCGGAAGTTCGCGGTAATCGGGGTTTCGATGATGGAGCCGTCCGGCTTGGCCATCAGGCCACGCATGCCGGCCAGCTGGCGGATCTGGGCGGCGGAACCGCGGGCACCGGAGTCGGCCATCATGTAGATGGAGTTGAACGACTCCTGCTTGACCTTCTCGCCCTTGGCGTTGACCACCTCTTCATGGGAGAGCTGCTCCATCATGGCCTTGGCCACCTTGTCGCCGGCCTGACCCCAGATGTCCACCACCTTGTTGTAGCGCTCGCCCTGGGTGACCAGACCGGAGGTGTACTGCTCCTCGATCTCCTTCACCTCGGTCTCGGCCGCGGACAGGATGTCGTGCTTCTGCGGCGGCATCAACATGTCCTGCATGCAGATGGAGATACCGCCACGGGCAGCCATGGAGAAGCCGGTGTACATCAGCTTGTCGGCGAAGATCACGGTCTCTTTCAGGCCGCACTTGCGGAAGCTGGCGTTGATCAGCCGGGAGATCTCCTTCTTCTTGAGCACCTTGTTGACGTGGTCGTAGGAGAGGCCAGGCGGCAGGATCTCGGACAGCATGGAGCGGCCGGCCACGGTCTCGTAGCGGCTCACCTTCTCGACCAGCTGGCCGTTGTCGCCGAACAGGCGCTCGCGGATGCGGACCACGACCTTGGCGTTGAGATCGACCAGACCGGACTGCCAGGCCCGGCGCAGCTCGCCGACGTCGGCGAACATCATGCCCTCGCCCTTGGCGTTGATCCGCTCGCGGGTCATGTAATACAGGCCGAGCACGATGTCCTGCGAGGGAACGATGATCGGCTCGCCGTTGGCGGGCGACAGCACGTTGTTGGAGGCGAGCATCAGGGTGCGCGCTTCCAGCTGGGCCTCGAGCGACAGCGGCACGTGGACGGCCATCTGGTCGCCGTCGAAGTCGGCGTTGAACGCGGTACAGACCAGCGGGTGCAGCTGGAT
>JACAEC010000019.1 GCA_013389055.1 Hydrogenophilaceae bacterium | reverse complement strand
TGCCCGAAGAACACCTTCGACTCCGAGCGCATCCTCACCCAGCTTCGGGCCGAGGGCTATCTCATCGTGCCGACCTATGACGACGCCGACCTGGTGGTGGTCAATACCTGCGGCTTCATCGATGCGGCGGTGGAGGAGAGCCTGGACGCCATCGGCGAGGCCCTGCGCGAAAACGGCAAGGTGATCGTCACCGGCTGCCTGGGGGCGCGCGAGGGCGTAGTCGAGACCGCCCATCCGCAAGTGCTGGCGGTGACCGGGCCGCACGCGACCGAGGCGGTGATGAGCGCGGTGCACGCCCACCTGCCCAAGCCGCACGACCCTTATACAGATTTAGTCCCGCCCGGCGGCCTCAAGCTGACGCCGCGGCATTACGCCTATCTCAAGATTTCCGAGGGCTGCAACCACCGCTGCACCTTCTGCATCATCCCGGCCTTGCGCGGCGACCTGGTCAGCCGGCCGGTGGGCGAGGTGTTGCAGGAGGCCGAGGCCCTGGCCATGGCCGGGGTGAAGGAACTCTTGATCGTGTCGCAGGACACCAGCGCCTACGGCGTCGACCTGAAATACCGCACCGGCTTCTGGGGCGGCCGGCCGGTGAAGACCCGGCTCTTGGAGCTGGCCCAGGCCCTGGGCGAGATGGGCATCTGGGTGCGGCTGCATTACGTCTACCCGTACCCTAGCGTCGACGACATCGTGCCGCTGATGGCCGAGGGCAAGATCCTGCCTTACCTGGACATCCCGTTCCAGCACGCCAGTGCCCGCATCCTCAAGGCGATGAAGCGGCCGGCGGCGGCGGAGAACACCCTGCGCCGGATCGAGAAGTGGCGCGAGGTCTGCCCGGAACTGGTCATCCGCAGCACCTTCATCACCGGCTTCCCCGGCGAGACCGAGGACGACTTCGACCAGTTGCTGGATTTCCTCCAGGCGGCGCAACTCGACCGCGTCGGCGCCTTCACCTATTCGCCGGTGGAGGGCGCGGCGGCCAACGCCTTGCCCGACCCGGTCGACGAGGACGTGAAGGCGGACCGCCTGGCCCGATTGATGGACGTGCAGGCCGACATCAGCGCCGAGAAGCTGCGTCGCCGGCGTGTCCAGGAGCTGATCGTGCTGATCGACGAGGTGGCCGGCGGCCGCGCCGTGGGCCGCAGCTATGCCGATGCGCCGGAGATCGATGGCGTGGTGCACATCGCGCAAGGCGCCGGACTTGATGTCGGCGATTTTGTTAAGGTGAGGATCACCCGTTCCGACGATTACGATCTTTGGGGCAAACCGCTGTGAGCGTGGCCATCTGGAAGCCGCATGTGGTGGTGGCCGCCGTGATCGAGCGGGACGGCCGCTTTCTCATGGTCGAGGAGGAGACCGACGAGGGCGTGCGCTTCAACCAGCCGGCCGGGCACCTGGAAGAGGGCGAGACCCTGTGTGATGCGGTGCGGCGCGAGGTGTTGGAGGAGACCGCCCATCGCTTCGAGCCCGAGGCCCTGCTCGGCGTCTATCGCTGGCGCCACCCGAGCAAGGGCCGCACCTATCTGCGCTTCGCCTTCATCGGCCAGACCACGGGCCATGAGCCGGAGCGGTCGCTGGACACCGGCATCCTGCGCGCGGTCTGGCTGAGCCCGGCCGAGATCGAGGCGGTGCGCGCGCGCCACCGTAGCCCCTTGATCCTGCGCTGCATCGAGGACTACCGGCGCGGCCAGCGCTATCCTCTGGACCTGATCACGGAACTGATCGAGGGTCCATGAGCCGCATTGTGGTCGGCCTCTCCGGCGGCGTCGACTCGGCCGTCACCGCCTGGCTGCTGAAGCAGCAGGGGCACGAGGTGGTCGGCGTGTTCATGAAGAACTGGGAGGCCGACGATCTGGAGGACGACTGCCCGATCGAACAGGACTTCAAGGATGTGCTGGCGGTGGGCGAGGTGCTCGGCATCGAGATCGAACTGGTGAATTTCAGCCGCGAATACCAGGACCGGGTGTTCGCCTATTTTCTGCAGGAATACCAAGCCGGCCGCACGCCCAACCCGGACGTGCTGTGCAATGCCGAGATCAAGTTCAAGGCCTTTCTCGACCACGCCATGACCTTGAAGGCCGATGCCATCGCCACCGGCCACTACGCCCGGTTGGAGGGCGAGGCGCCCGCCCGTAAACTGCTGAAGGCGGTCGACCTCAACAAGGACCAGAGCTACTTCCTCTATCGCCTGCAGCAGCAGCAGATCGCCCGCGCCCTGTTTCCCCTGGGCGGATTGCCCAAGCCCGAGGTGCGCGAGTTGGCGAAGAAGGCCGGCCTGCCCAATTACGCCAAGAAGGACAGCACCGGCATCTGCTTCATCGGCGAGCGGCCGTTCCGCGAGTTCCTCCAGCGCTTCCTGCCGACCCGGCCCGGCGTCATGCGCACGCCCGAGGGCCGGGTGATCGGCGAGCATCTGGGCCTGATGTATTACACCCTGGGTCAGCGCCAGGGTTTGGGCATCGGCGGGGTGAAGGGGGCGGAAGAAGGGGTGCCCTGGTTCGTCGCCGGCAAGGATTTAGAGAAGAATGAACTCATCGTGGTCCAGGGCCATGAGCACCCGCTGCTATTGAGCTCTGAATTGTCCGCGCACGACCTTTCCTGGGTCGGCCCGGCGCCCGAGGCCGGCCGGTGCTACGGAGCCAAGACCCGCTACCGACAGCAGGATGCCGCCTGCACTGTCGAAGCGGTGTCGGATGGGCATATGAAGCTGGTATTCGAGGAGCCGCAGTGGGCGGTGACGCCGGGGCAGTCGGTCGTGCTCTATGAGGACGAGGTCTGCCTCGGCGGCGGGATGATCGTTTAGGCGGCGGGCGGCACGGTTTCTTTGAACGCCGGGCGCTGCATCAGGCGGTCGTAGAGTTCCGCCAGATTCGGGTGGCTGCGGCGCCAGTCGATTTCTTCCTTGAAGCGGAGATCCAGATAGCCCAAGGCGCAGCCGACGGCGATGTCGGCCAGGCTGTAGCTCTCGCCATGGCACCAGTCGCGCTGGCCCAGATCCTCGCTGATTTCCTCCAGCGCGGCGCGCACCTTGTTCATCTGCCGTTCGATCCAGGCCTTGTCCTGCTGCTTGGCCGGGCGCTTGCGTTCCAGGAAGGCGAGGGCGGCGGCATCGCACAAACCGTCGGCCAGGGCCTCCCAGCGTTTCACGGCGATGCGGGCGCGGGCGTCCTTGGGCAGCAAGTGGCTGACCGGGCTGATGCCGTCGAGGTATTCGACGATGACCCGGGAATCGAAAATGGCCTTGCCGTCCTCCGGCACCCAAACCGGTACCTTGCCCAGCGGGTTGTGCTTGGGCACCTCGGTCTCTTCGTTCCAGGGGATGTCGACGACCAACTCGTAGTCGATGCGCTTTTCGGAGGCAACGATGCGCACCTTACGGGTATAAGGACTGGTCAGAGAAGCGATCAGCTTCGTCTTGTGGTTGGCATTACTTGTGGTCTTTTTTGCAGCCATTTTGCTTCTATTGTCTACGCCGATTCAACTACACCGTGGCCGAAGGTCAGCGCAATTCTCATTGCTTATCGGTCACACCCGTCATGGATCGTGAGGGTTCTATTTTACCGGCTTGTGAAGGTAAGGGTTAGTCCTCAGTTCGCCTGTACTACGGCAAGTGCATGCGGCCAGGCGGCTTGGAAACGGCGCAGGGTTTCTTCTCGGCCCAGCAATTCCAGGGTCTGGTCCAGGGAAGGTGTTTGCGCGGTGCCGAACAGTACCAGTCGCAGCGGAATGCCGATCAGGCCCAGCTTGAGGCCGAATGCCTTGGCAGTGTCTTTCAGCAACTGATTGATGCTGGCCGCATCCCAGGCAACGCAGGCCAGCTCCGTCTTCAATTTTTCCATGGCCGGCAGGGCCTCGGTCGGTAGCTTGGCCTTGAGTTCGTCAGGCAAAGGCTCGCTCTGGCGGAAGAAAATATGGCAGGCATCGGCCAGTTCCTCGACCTTGGCCACGCGTTCCTTGAGCAGGCCCATGAGCTTGGCCAGGTCATGGCTGTCATCCAGTTCGATACCCTGTTTGTGGAGAAAAGGCAGGACCAGGCCGGCCAGGCGGTTGTTGTCGGCCTCTTTCAGGTATTGCTGGTTCAGCCAAGCGAGTTTCTCCTGGTCGAAGCGGGCGGGCGAGTGGCTGACATTGGCGGCATCGAACCATTCGACGAATTGCGCCATGGTGAACTTCTCGTCATCGCCGTGGCCCCAGCCCAGGCGGGCCAGATAGTTGAGCAGGGCCTCGGGCAGGTAGCCGTCTTCCTGGTATTGCAGCACCGAGACCGCGCCGTGCCGCTTGGACAGCCGCTCGCCGTCGTGGCCGAGGATCATCGGCACATGGGCGTAGACCGGGATGGGGGCGCCCAGGGCCTGGAGGATGTTGATCTGGCGCGGGGTGTTGTTGACGTGGTCGTCGCCGCGGATGACGTGGGTGATGCCCATGTCCCAATCGTCGATCACCACGCCGAAGTTGTAGGTGGGGATGCCGTCGCCGCGCATCAGCACCAAGTCGTCCAGTTCGCTGTTGGCGACGCTGATGGTGCCCTTGATCATGTCGTCGAAGCTGACTACGCCGTCCACGGGTGTCTTGAACCGCAGCACCGGCTGCACGCCGGCGGGCGGCTGCGGCAGGGTCTTGCCCGGCTCCGGCCGCCAGCGCCCGTCGTAGCGGGGCTTTTCACCCTTGGCGCGCTGCTGTTCGCGCATGGCATCGAGCTCTTCCTTGCTGGCATAGCACCAGTAGGCCTTGCCCTCGTCGAGCAGCCGTTGGGCGATTTCTTTATAACGATCCAGCCGCTTCATCTGGTAGAAGGGGCCCTCGTCCCAGTCTATGCCCAGCCAGGCCATGCCTTCGAGGATGGCCTTTTCCGATTCCAGGGTGGAGCGCTCCTGGTCGGTATCCTCGATGCGCAGGATGAACTGGCCGCCCAGCTTGCGGGCGTAGGCCCAGGAAAACAGGGCGGTGCGGGCGCCGCCGATGTGCAGATAGCCGGTCGGGGAGGGTGCGAAGCGGGTGCGAACCATGTTGGAGGCGGGCAAAGATCGAAAGGGATGCCATTCTACCGGAGGCCCCGCCTTGGCCCCAATGCAAGGGATAAAAAGCTTTTGACCGGGATGGGGGCTGTGGGTAGAATTGCGGCCTCTTTCGGGCAGCTAGCTCAGCGGTAGAGCACCGCCTTCACACGGCGGGGGTCACAGGTT
>JACAEC010000119.1 GCA_013389055.1 Hydrogenophilaceae bacterium | reverse complement strand
GCCTCATGGACTTTCGCCCTGAATGCCAACATTGTCCAGCCGGTGGATGTCGATGCCGCTCTGGTGCTGGACCGCTCGGGCAGCATGGCCGAGATGGTGGGCAGCCGGAGCAAATCGGAGGCCTGCATCACTGCCGGCCGCCTGTTTGCCCAATTGATCCGGCCCGACGTGCAGGACCGTCTATGCACGGTGAAATACAACAATGTGATCAATGTGCTGCAAGGCATGACCCTGGTCACCAGTGCCAATCAGCCGGGTATTGTCAGCCAGATCAATTCCACCGAATTGGCCCCGGCCGACAGCACTTCCATCGCCGGCGGGGTAATGGTGGCGCTGAACGAGTTGGCCACGCCGCGCAGCACGCCCTCCGCCGCACTCAACAAGATGATGCTGGTGCTCACCGACGGCAAGGACAATACGGCCTACCTCAACCCCGGCGACGGTCAGTATTACAGCCTGCTGGGCGGACAGGAACACGACCCGAACAATTGGTTCAACCTCGTTAATACCAATGCCATCAACCCGCCGGCCGACATCAAGATCTACGCCGTCGGCCTCGGCAAGAGCGACGAGATCGACACCGGGCGCCTGGACGTATTGGCCCAGACTACCGGGGCGTATTCCGGCCTCGTCAATCAGGATCTGACCGGCGAACACTACTTCGATTTGGAGAAGTACTTCACCCAGGTCTACATGGATGCGGTGGATCTGGCGGTGATTTCCGACCCGGTCGCCACGATCCACGGCGGCGAAACCCATCGCATCCCGTTCGAAGTGCTGCGGGGCGACGTCGGCGGTCTGGTCGTGGTCTACGACAAGCTCGGTGCAGGCCGGTTGCCCTATTACCTGGAAACACCCTTGGGCGAGATCATCGATGTGACCTCATTGCCAACGGGCTTCCAAATAAGGCATGGCATTACCGAGACGGCGCGTTTTACCGAGTTTCGCAACCCGGCCGGAGAGGTCAACCGCTATGCCGGCACCTGGAATCTGGTGGTCATGCATCAGGGGCGACTGTGCCGCGATGACAAGAAATACTTCACCACGCACTATACCCATGCCACCCATGACCAATACACGTCCAATTTCGGTTTTGTCAGCGGCGACTGCTTTGCCTATAGCGACCCGGTCGATTACGGCTTTTCCATTGGCGTAGGCAGCAATTTGAGGATGCAGGCCTATGTCACGCCCGGCATCGTGAAGATCGGCGAGCCGATACACCTGACCGCGGCTATTGCCGAGGCTGGTTTGCCTTCCATCGACTGCAACGTCACGGTTACCGCGCGAACACCCGGCGGCGCGGTGAGTCACTTGACGCTTTACGACGACGGCTTCCATGTCGACGGCGAACCCGACGACGGCGAATACGCCAATGACTTTACTGCCACCAACGAGTCGGGCGGCTACGAATTCCTATTCCGCGCCACCGGCTACAGCCGGGATGGCGAGCCGATCATTCGCGAGGCGCTACGCAGCAAATATGTCGAAGGTATCGTGCCAATAACCCCACCAGCCAACAGGACCGATGACGACCGTTGCTGCCTCTTCATCAAGCGATTGGTAATGATTGGTTTGGTGTTGCTGGTGATCATCATCCTGTTGCTGTTACGCGGCTGATTCGACCAAGGTACAAAGGCTACCAAGGTGGTCCGTGATGAAGGTATCAATATCGCACTGCCTTGGTATGCAGTTCGCCTGGTTGCTTGGCCATACAATTGGGGCGCCTTTGGCGCCCCTGAACTATTAGAAAACTGACCGCTTCAATATGTCCGCTCTTTCGGCTGGAAGGTCTCCACCGTCATCGGCTTCAAGCGCACCGGCTTGTAGTCGAGCTGGTCGCCCTCGGTGAAATAGAGGGTGTGGCGCAGCCAGCGGCCGTCGTCGCGGCCTGGGAAGTCCTCGCGGGCGTGGGCGCCGCGGCTCTCCTGCCGGGCGGCGGCGGAGACCAGGCTGGCGCGGGCGATGGGCAGCAGGTTGTCCAGCTCCAGGGCCTCGATGCGCGCGGTGTTGTAGACCTTGGATTGGTCGGCGATGGCGGCGTCGGCCAGGCGCTGCTGCACGGCATCGAGCTTGGCCAGGCCCTCCTGCAGGTGGCCGGCATCGCGATAGACGCCACAGTGCGCTTGCAGGATGCGCTGCATCTCGGTGCGCAATGCCGCAACGGTCTCGTCGCCCTTCGGTTTCTCCCAGCGCGCCAGCCGGGCCAGGGCCGGATCGATGGCCTCTTTCGGCACCGGCCGGGCATAGGGGTTTTCTTTCAGGTATTCGACCATGTGGTCGCCGGCGGCGCGGCCGAACACCAGCAGGTCGAGCAGCGAATTGCCGCCCAGGCGGTTGGCGCCGTGCACCGAGACGCAAGCGCACTCGCCCGCCGCATAGAGGCCGGGCACCGGCTCTTCCGGGCCGTAGCGCACCGGGGTGACCACCTGGCCATGCAGGTTGGTCGGGATGCCGCCCATCATGTAGTGCACGGTCGGGGTGACCGGGATCGGCGCGAAGGCCGGGTCGACCCCGGCGAAGCGGATGGACAGCTCGCGGATGCCGGGCAGGCGCTCCTGCACCCGGGCCTCGCCCAGGTGGTCGAGCTTGAGCAGGACATGGTCGCCGTGCTCGCCGCAGCCGCGGCCGGCGCGTATTTCCTGGGCGATGGCGCGGGCGACCACGTCGCGCGAGGCGAGGTCGAGCGCATGCGGGGCATAGCGCGGCATGAAGCGTTCGCCGTCCTTGTTGATGAGATAACCGCCCTCGCCCCGGCAGCCCTCGCTCATGAGCACGCCGACCTCGGGCACGCCGGTGGGGTGGATCTGCCAGAACTCCATGTCCTCCAGCGGCAGGCCGGCACGCAGCACCATGCCCAGGCCGTCGCCGGTGTTGATGTGGGCGTTGGTGGAATGGCGGAAGATGCGGGCCGCGCCGCCGGTGGCGAGCAGCACCGTGCGCGACTCGAACAGGATCGGCTCGCCGCTGGCGATGTCGAGTGCGACCAGGCCGAGCACATAGCCCGCCTCGTCGCGCACCAGATCGAGCGCGAAATATTCGTCGAAGAACTGGGTGCGCGCCGCGATGTTGCGCTGGTACAGGGTGTGCAGCAGGGCGTGGCCGGTGCGGTCGGCCGCGGCGCAGGTGCGGGTGGCCTGCTCGCCGCCGTAGTTTTTCGACTGGCCGCCGAAGGGCCGCTGGTAGATCTTGCCGTTGGTGAGGCGCGAGAACGGCAGGCCCATGTGCTCCAGTTCGTAGACCACCGAAGCGGCGTTGCGGCACATGAACTCGATGGCGTCCTGGTCGCCCAGGTAGTCCGAGCCCTT
>JACAEC010000039.1 GCA_013389055.1 Hydrogenophilaceae bacterium | reverse complement strand
CTTCAGCGCCCACGATTACGAGGCCTTCGCGACTTCCTTCGGCTTCGAGGAGACAGCCGACCAGCGCGCCGCCATCCACGCCGTGATCCAGGACATGATCAGCCCGCGGCCGATGGACCGCCTGGTCTGCGGCGATGTCGGCTTCGGCAAGACCGAGGTCGCGCTGCGCGCCGCCTTCGTCGCGGTGGCCGACGGCGCCCAGGTGGCGGTGCTCTGCCCCACCACCCTGCTGGCCGAGCAGCACTTCCAGACCTTCGCCGACCGCTTCGCCGATTTCCCGGTGAAGCTGGCCGAGCTGTCGCGCTTCCGCTCGGCCAAGGAGGTTAACGCCGCGCTGGAGGGCATTACCGCCGGCCGCATCGACATCGTGATCGGCACCCACAAGCTCTTGTCGGAGGACGTCAAGTTCAAGAATCTGGGCCTGGTGATCATCGACGAGGAACACCGCTTCGGCGTGCGCCAGAAGGAACGATTGAAGGCCCTGCGCGCCGAGGTCGACGTGCTCACCCTGACCGCGACGCCGATCCCGCGCACCCTGGCGATGTCGCTCGAAGGCATCCGCGATTTCTCCGTCATCGCCACCGCGCCGCAAAAGCGCCTGGCGATCAAGACCTTCGTCCAGCCCTTCTCCGACGGCCTGATCCGCGAAGCCGCCCTGCGCGAACTGAAGCGCGGCGGCCAGATCTACTTCCTGCACAACGAGGTGGAGACCATCCAGGCCATGCGCGAAAAGCTGACCCGGCTCTTGCCCGAGGCGCGCATCGAGGTGGCTCACGGTCAGATGCCGGAGCGCGAGCTGGAGCACGTGATGCGCGACTTCTACCACCAGCGCTTCAACCTGCTGCTGTGCACCACCATCATCGAGACCGGCATCAACGTGCCCACGGCCAACACCATCCTGATGAACCGGGCCGACAAGTTAGGCATGGCCCAATTGCACCAGTTGCGCGGACGGGTCGGCCGCTCGCACCATCAGGCCTATGCTTATCTCTTGACCCCGCCCGGCAGCGGCACCGGCGACAAGGCTGCGATCACGCCGGCCGCGAGGAAGCGGCTGGAGGCGATCCAGTCCATGGAAGAGCTGGGCTCGGGCTTTTATCTCGCGATGCACGACCTGGAGATCCGCGGCGCCGGCGAGGTGCTGGGCGAGGACCAGAGCGGCGAGATGCAGGAGGTGGGCTTCTCGCTGTTCAACGACATGCTGGGCCAGGCGGTGAAGTCGCTGAAATCGGGCAAGGAGCCGGACGTGGCGGCGCCACTGGCGGTTACCGCCGAGATCAACCTGCACATCCCAGCCCTGCTGCCGGACAGCTACTGCGCCGACGTGCATGAGCGCCTGGTGCTGTACAAGCGCCTGGCCAACTGCGCCAATGCCGAAGAGCTGGACGGCCTGCACGAGGAACTGATCGACCGCTTCGGCCTGTTGCCGGAGCCGGCCCGCGCCCTGCTGGAGACCCACCGGCTGCGGGTGGAGACCGCGCCTTACGGCATCCGCAAGCTCGATGCCGGCCCCGACAGCATCGCCGTGCAGTTCGTGGCCAACCCGCCGATCGACCCGATGAAGCTGATTCGTTTGATCCAAACCAAGCGCGAATACAAACTGGCCGGCCAGGATCGGATCAGACTGGAAAAGGCCTCGAAAAACCTGGAGGAGCGCGTGGCCCTGTTGCGCGGCTTCATAAACGAAATCGCCTGACCCGCGAACGGATCAGGCGCAAAGGTCCGGAGCGAGACCGTCTCTGAGCTAGTTATTAGAGGTAGTCGAACAGACTCGAGCTCGTGGTTCGGACAAAGGCGCGCTGAGCCGCCTCCAGTGCCGTCTGGCGGCTTTGCAACTCGACGATCGCGGCGGCCTGGTCGAGTTGGTTCAGATTGCCAAGCACATCCAGATCCAGGTTCAAGTAGGCCTTGGTCGTCGTTTGGGCGGCCCCCACAAGGATCTGGGCACCGACCACCCTGTTCTCCACGACGCCGACCTGATTCAGCACTGTATCCAAATTAGTCAACGCAGAATCGATATCGGCTTGGCTCAAGGTGAAGGCGTCATTCACGTCGCCGGCAAAGTTTGCATCGCTTTCCGGGTCGCTGCCGGCAATGTCGACCATTTGCTTGAGGTTGTAGAGCGTCTCGAAGATGTTGCCGAACACGTTCACGCCCAGATCGCTGACCTGGACTTGTTGGCCTGCCTCGATCTCGATGAAATTCTCGCCCGTCGTAGTGCCCTGATACTTCACCACCTGGGTGTAGCCTGCCGGAAAGGGCGTCGGTGGAGGCGGCGGCACCCCGGCCGCCGGAGTCGGCACCACCGTCACATAAGGCTGTACCTTGGCGTTGTCGCCGGCAAAGATGTAGTTGCCGTCCGAGTCCTGGGTATTCGCCAGTGAAAGCAGGCGATCGAAAGCCGCCTTAAGCTGACCGGCATGCTGATACATCAGGTTCGGATCCTGGTTGGCCGTGATCGCAACGATGGTCGAACGGGCATCAGTCAAGGCCCGGCGGATCTCGGTGATGGTGACGTTTTCGTATTTCAAGGCCAGTTCCGCCTTGAGCTGGTTCTCGACGAACTGGCTGCGCAATGCCGCGCTGTCCGACAAACGCAAGGCCTGACTCGCCGCGACCGGCGCATCGGAAGGCTGCAGGATCTTTTGACCACTGGCAATTTGCTGGTTCAGTTTGGCAATGCTCGATTGCTGCTGCCCCATCGACAGCAGGCTCGTTTCATAGAAAGTCAGGCTACCGATACGCATCATGCCTCTCCTTAGCGCACAGCATTGAGCAATTCATCGAAGATGCTATTGGCGGTCTGGATGCTTTTTGCCGCCGCCTGATAAGCCTGCTGGAACTGGATCAGCTTGGCCGCCTCCTCGTCCAGATTGACGCCGGAGATGCTGTCGCGCTGGGCCTTCACGTCGCTCAGCATGGTTTCGTTGGTCTCGGCGGATATCTTGGCATCGCTCGCCAAGCTGGCGACATAGTTCACCAGCTTGTTGTAGGCGCTGCTGTAAGTCAGGCCGCCCTGGACATTGGCGCTGTTCGTCTGGGCCGCGGCATATTGCAAGGCGATGCTGTTATCGCCCGTGGCCTGATACTTGACGGTGAAGGTATCGCCCACCTGCGGCGCAACCGGGGCGGTAGCGCCGTTGGTAATCTGAACAGTCCAGCCGTTGTAAGTAATATTGTTGCCGGAAACATAAGCCTGGGCGGCTGCCAGGGTTGCGCCGGTCGTGTCGTCGATAACATCGTACTGGCCGGCCGCGGTGAAAACGATGCGGACGGTATCGAGCAGGGCGGCGTTATAGGGCGGCCCGGCAAAAGCGGCCGCCCCTATCGTTGCGGTACCGGCATTGCTGCTGGCAGCGATCGTATCCAAGCTGGGCGTGGCCGCCGCCACCTGGCTCGGCTGGCTGATCGCCATGTCGATGCTGCGTGCGCTGTCGTGCATGGGCCGGATCAGCCAGCTCTCGCCGGCGGCCGGCACGCCCGCGCCGACGGCCAGGGTGAAGCCCTGGCTGGAACTGCCGAAGGTGGTGACCGCGGCCAGGGTGCCGGTGGCGCTCATGCCGTCCGACAGCCGGGTCAGAGTGTAGTTGGCACCGTCGTAGCTCAGGATGTAATCGCTGTCGGTCAACAGGTTGGCGTTGGCCGGCGGGATGGTCACGGTGATGCTGGCTGCGGTGCTGCCCAGGTTCAGCGCCTGCTGGGTCGGCGTCACCGAGAAGAAGTTCTGGTTGACCTTGCCGTTCAAGTCGGCGCCGTCGTTATGGATCTCGTTGAACTCGGTGGCCATCACATAGGCCAGCCGGTCGACTGCGGTCTGCGACGGCTTCAGAATTTCCTCCCGGAAGGCGAGCAGGCCGCCCAGGCTGCCGCCGGTAATCACGCTGGTGTCCATGCCCGGCAGGGTGGTGCCTCCCGACTGGATGGCAGGCAGCAGGTTTTCCGGGTCTGCCGAGTCCGCGATCGTGCTCATGGTCGTTGCATTCGAGCCGAGGACCAAGGCCTGGCCATTGCCGATGAATACACTGCTCAAGCCATCCTGATCGAGCACCGTAATGTTGACCAGCTTGCTCAGGTCCTCCAGCAGGCGGGAGCGGGTGTCGAGCAGATCGTTCGCCGGCTGTTGGCTCGAAGCCTGAAAGGCCGTGATCTGGTTGTTGACCGTGGCGATTTGCCCGGCGAGGCGGTTGATCTGATCAACCGTGGAGGTCACTTCCTCGTTGATGTTGTCCTGCACCGAGGCCAAATAATCTTCGACCGCATTGAAGCGCGTCACCAGACTGTTGCCGGCGGAAAGGAGGGATTGACGGGCCGCAGTCGAAGTCGGCGCATTGGCGACCTCGTTGGCAGCCGCGAAGAAGTTCTGAATGGTGCCGCTCAGGCCTGAATTCTGGCCACCCAGCAGCTTGTCGAGGGTACTGGCATGGATGGCATAGTTGTCATAGCGCTCAGCCAAAGACTGCGTGGCCAACACCTCCGAATCCAGGAATTGGTTGTAGATGCCGCGCACCGTTTCCACATGCACCCCGGCACCCAGAAAGCCGCCGCCGGTATAGGCCGACAGGTTAGTGCCGAATGCGACCTCGCGGCGGTGATAGCCCTGGGTATTGACGTTGGCAATGTTGTTTTGCGCATTCTGCAGACCGGCGCGAGCGGCATCCAATGCGGTCAGTGCTGTATTGATTAGCGCCATCTGTTCACCCCTGCCTGGAAGTTATTGACCAATTCGTCATCTATGCCAGTTGCGAAATCATCTGCCGGAGCTTTTCGCCATACCGTGGGTCGGTGGCATAGCCCCCTTGCTGCAGTCCGAAGGCGAAGGTCTTGGCATCGCCGTTCAGCGCATCGGCATAACGTCCTTGCAGCAATCCCGCGTAATCGCCGAAGGCCTCGGCATAGCTGCCATAGGCGCGGAAGCGCTCGACCTGCTTGAGCGGCAGGCCATAGCGATACTCGGTGGTGGTGACCTCGGCGGTCGCACCGTCCCAGCGGCTGCCGGCCTTGATGCCGAACAGGTTGTGGCTGGGGCTGCCGTCGGCGTTGGCGATCTCGCGCCGGCCCCAGCCGGATTCCAGGGCGGCGTGGGCCAGGATGAAGTCGGCCGGCACGCCGAGCTTCTCGGCGGCGGCCTCGGCGTGAGGACGCAGGCGCTCGATGAAGGCCTGCCGGTAGTCCTGGCCGGTCTGCGCCTTGTCGCCGGCCGGCTTGCTGGCGGCATCGACCGGGATGGCCTTGCCGGCCTGCTGCGCTACCGGCGCGCCGTCCGCGGGTTGACCAGCCGGCTGGGCCGCGGCGGCCTCCGCGCCGGGCACGATCTGGGCGCTCTGCGCCTTGAGCTGCTTGAACAGCATGTCGGCGAAGCCCAAGCCCTTGCCCTCGCTGATCTTGCGCGCCCACTGCTGGTCGAGCATTTCCCGATAGATCTGGACGGTCTGGCTGCCGAAGGGGTCGGCGTCCTTGTCGATGAACTGCGTCTCGCGCATGGTCTTGAGCATGATGCCGACCATCATCGACTCGAACTCCTTGGCCGCGGCGCGCAAGGCCGCGTCGTCGCCGGACCGGGCCTTGGCCCGCAAGGCGGCCGCGCTGTTGACGTCGACCGCGAGGCGATCTGACAGGGCGGGCGCGGCCAGCATCAGATGATCTCCAAGTCGGCCTTGAGCGCGCCGGCTGCCTTCATCGCCTGGAGGATGGCGAGCAGGTCCTGCGGGGTGGCGCCGACGGCGTTGAGCGCCTTGACCACGTCGCCCAGAGTGGCCGCGGCCGGCATCACGATCAATTCACCCTTGTCCTTGGTGATCTGGATGTCGGCGGTCTGGGTGACCACGGTCTGGCCGCCGGAGAACGCGCCAGGCTGGCTGACCTGCGGCTCGGCGGTGATGGTGACGGACAGGTTGCCGTGGGCCACCGCGCATTTGTCCAGCGCCACCAACTGGTTCATGACCACCGAGCCGGTGCGGGCGTTGATGATCACCTTGGGCGAGGCCTGGCCGGGATTGAGCTGGATGTTTTCCAGTTGCGACAGGAAGGCGACCCGCCGGTTGACATCGGTCGGCGCCCGCACCTGGATCATGCGGCCGTCCAGGGCCTGGGCGCTGCCGCGGCCGAAGGTGCGGTCCAGGGCCTCGGTCACCCGGCTGGCCGTGGTGAAATCGGTTTCGTGCAGTTCCAGGGCGATGAAGTCGCCCTGGCCCAAGGCGGTCTGCACCGCGCGCTCGACCGTAGCCCCGGCCGGGATGCGGCCGGCCAGCAAATGGTTGATCTGCTGGCTGCTGCCGGCAGCCGCCGCACCCGCGCCGCCGACCAGCATATTGCCCTGGGCCATCGCATAGATCTGGCCGTCGGCGCCTTTCAGCGGCGTCATCAGCAAGGTGCCGCCGCGCAGGCTCTTGGCGTTGCCCATGGACGACAACGTGACGTCGACGGTCTGGCCCGGCTTGGCGAAGGCCGGCAGGGTCGCGGTGACCATCACGGCAGCGACGTTCTTCAGTTGCAGGTTGGTGCCCTGGGGCAGATTGATGCCGAGCTGGCCCATCATGGAAACCAGGCTCTGGATGGTGAACGGGGTCGAGGTGGTCTGGTCGCCGGTGCCGTCCAGGCCCACCACCAGGCCGTAGCCGACCAGTTGGTTCTGGCGCACGCCGGCCACGCTGGCGATGTCCTTGATCCGCTCGGCCTGGACGCTGAATGCGGCCAGGCTGAGGGCGAGTGCGAGGAGGAAGGTTTTAGCCATGGTCATCTCCTCAGAACGGCACCAGGGTCAGGAAGAAGCGCGCGAACATGCTGACCATCTGCGCCTGATCCAGGCCCTGCGAATTCTTCGATTCGACTTGGGCATCGGCCAGTTGGGTCGAGTTGATGCTGTTCGAGGCAGTGAGGTAGGCCGGATTGACCACACCGGTCAGCCGGATGTAGTCGGTGTCGTTGTTGATCGAGAGCTGCTTCTCGCCCGATACCCGCAGGTTGCCGTTGGGCAGCACCTCGATCACGGTCACCGTGATCGCGCCGGTGAAGCTGTTGCTGTTGGTGTCGTTGTCCTTGAACGCCTGGTTCGTCTCCGAACTCGGGTTCCAGCTGGTGGTGCCGATACCGAGCACTTGCGGGGTCTTGTTGAAGACGCGCGGCGCCGGCACATTGATGTCGGCCGAGGCACTGCGATCCTCGGTGGTCTCCGACTTGCGGGTCGCCGCGGTCTTTTCCACCAGGTTGACGGTCAGGGTATCGCCGACATGGCGGGCGCGCCGGTCCTCGAACAGGGCCATGCCGCGACCGGGTTGGAAGATGGAGCCGTTGCTCTCGATCGCGGTCGATTTCGGCAGCGGCGGCGCGGTGAACGGCTGCTTGATGTTGGTCGAGGGCACCGTGTTGCAGCCGGCCAGCAAGGCTGCGGCTGCCACCAAGGTGTATCGGATGCCGGGTTTCATTTTCATGCCCCTCATTTCCCTTTCTAGGTACTGGACTACATAGGCCTGCCCCAAATAAAGCAAAGGCCATGCCAGTACTGAAAAGGCTTGATAGACGGGGGTTCGAGCGGGCGACCGGGGGCGGATATGGCAGAGGCTGCCGCCCGGGCGGCAAGTTTTGCCGCCCATAAAAAGGCCGGGGTGGCGCTGGCCGCCCCGGCCTTTTCCTAGCCTGGATTCAGTAGCCGATTACAACTGCGTCAGCCGCTGCAGCATCTGGTCCGAGGTCGAGATCGCCCGCGAGTTCAGCTCATAGGCCCGTTGCGACACGATCATGTTCACCAGTTCCTCCGCCACGTTGACGTTGGAGGTTTCGAGCATGGCCTGGTTGAGCAGGCCCAGCCCGTTGGTGCCCGGGATGTTGGGCTGCGGCGCGCCGGAGGCGGCAGTCTCGGCAAACAGGTTCTCGCCCAGGCTTTGCAGACCGGCCGGGTTGATGAAACTGGCCAGTTGCAATTGACCGATGGTGTTGGGGGTGTTGTTGCCGGCCTGCACCACCGACACCGTGCCGTCGCGGCCGATGGTGATGTTGACCACATCGGCCGGGAAGGTGATGTTGGGCTGGACCTGATAGCCGCTCGCAGTGACCAGGGTGCCTTGGCTGTCGACCTGGAAGGAGCCGTCCCGGGTATAAGCGGTGGTGCCATCGGGCATCAGCACCTGGAAGAAGCCCTTGCCGCTGATCGCCAGATCGAAGGGATTGCCGGTGGCCTGCAAATTGCCCTGGCTGAACAGGCGCTCCGTCGCCACGGTATTCACGCCCAGGCCGATCTGCAGGCCGCTGGGCAGTTGCGTCTGCTGGGTGGTTTGGGCGCCCGGCTGGCGGATGATCTGGTAGAGCAGATCTTCGAAGATCGCCCGGCTCTTCTTGAAGCCGCTCGTGGCCACGTTGGCCAGGTTGTTGGAGATGACGTCCAGCTGGGTTTGCTGGGCATCCATGCCGGTGCGGGCGATGTGGAGGGAGCGCATCATGGTTCAGAATCCTTATGCGGACAGGCTCAGCACCTTGGTGGCGCTGCGGTCGTTTTCTTCAGCGGTACGCAGGACCCGCAATTGCAGTTCGAATTGGCGCGACAGCTCGATCATGTTGACCAGCGCCTTGCTCGGGTTGACGTTGCTCATCTCCAGCGCGCCGATTGCCACGCCGACATTGGCGTCCGCCGGGGCGACCCCGCCATTGCGCAGGCGGAACAAGCCATCCTCGCCCCGCACCAGATCGGCGGCAGGCGGATTGACCAGCTTGATCCGCCCCGCCTCGGCCACGCCAGGCTGGCCCGGCAGGATGGTGGAGATGGTGCCGTCCTTGCCGATGGCGACTTCCTGGTCCGGCGGCACCGCAATCGGTCCGCCGTCGCCCATGACATTGAGGCCGCTGGCCGTCTGCAGGATGCCGTCCGCATTCAACTGGAGCTGGCCTGCCCGGGTGTAGGCCTCCTGGCCGTCCGGTCCCTGCACGGCGATCCAGCCGGGGCCGCGCACGGCGATGTCCAGGGGATTGCCGGTCTGCTGGATGCCGCCCGCGCTCAAATCGCTGGCAGGGCTGGTATCGGCGACGAAGGCGCGGGTCTTGGCCCCTTCGCCGATGACCGGCAAGGCCCGGAACACGTTGCTCTCGGCCTTGAAGCCGTGGGTCGAGGCGTTGGCCAGGTTGTGGGCCGTGGCCGCGTGTTGCAGGGTGACCTGCTTGGCGCCCGTCATGGCGAGGTAGATGACGCGATCCATAGGGCTCTCTTAGTCTCCGTGTTCTACGTTCGACTTATCTCAGGTTCACCAGGGTCTGCAGGATCTGGTCCTGCGCCCGGATGGTCTGGGCATTGGCCTGGTACAGGCGCTGCGCCACGATCAGATTGACCAGCTCGCCGGTGAGGTCGACGTTGGCATCCTCGCTGGCGCCGGATTGCACGGCGCCGGCGATGCCCACGCCGGGGGTGTTCAGCACCTCGCTACCGGTCTCGCTGACCGACGCCCACTGGTTGTTGCCCAGGGGCACCAAGGCGTTGGGGTTGCGGAAGTTGGCCAGCACCAGTTGCTGCAAGGGCCGGGTCAGGCCGTTGGTATAGCGGCCGTTGACGATGCCGTTCTCGTCGATGGTGACGCCGACCACCCGGCCGCGGGAATAGCCGTCTTGCGACACCCCGGTGATGCCCGAATCGCCGGCATATTGGGTGGTGCCGGTGAAGTCGAAGGCGATGGTCAAGTTCTGGGCAGGCGCCACGGCATAGGGTTGGTTGCTGGTCGTCGCCGTACCAGCCGTCAGGGTGCCGGTGTTGTCGAATACCAGATCGTGATAGACCGGCGCGCCCGCAGCGCCCAAATCGAGCTGGTTGCCTGCCCCGGTGCCATCCAGATAGGCGAAGACCGACCAGGTGCTCGATGCCGCGGCATCTGCCGTATTCAGATAGTAGAGGGTCAGCGCGTGGTCGACCCCCAGGCTGTCGTAGACGGTCAAGGTGCTGGAAAAGTCATAGGTGCTCGGCGAGGTCGGGTCGAAGGCCGCCGTGGTTTTCAGCGGCAGCGGCACGCCCGCATCCAGGTTCAGGACCAGGTCCATCGTACTGGTGGCCCGCGGCTGCAGGTCGTTCAGGTCGATCTGGATATTGCCCAGAGTCGCAGCGCCGATGACGTTGTTGTTCACGTCCAGGGTCAGGTCGGTATAGCCCATGACGTTGAGACCGGTGTTGGTGACCAGGTAGCCGTCCTTGTCCAAGTGGAATTGGCCGTTGCGGCTGTAGGTGATGGCGCCCTGATCGTTGAGGCGGAAGAAGCCGTCGCCGTTGATCGCCACATCGAGCGGGTTGTTGGTGAGCGAGATGTTGCCCTGGGTGAATTGCTGGGCGACGTTGAGCACTTGGGTACCGATGCCGACCTGCACGCCACCCGCACCGTAGAGGGAGCTGGCATAGACGTCGGCGAATTCGGCCCGGCTTTGCTTGAAGCCCGCCGTGGCCACGTTGGCGATGTTGTTGCCGATCACGTCCAGGTTCTTGGTGGCACCGGCCAGTCCGCTCAAACCCTGCTGGAAGCTCATCTACGTTCTCCTTAGAAAATCTGCCGCACTTGGTCGAGCTGGCGGGTACCCAAGCCCGCCGTGTCCAACTCGACCTTGCCGTTGTTCAGCACCACGCTGCGGACCCCGGTCAGGGCCAGCGGCGTGGCATCGACGAAGCTGCCGGCCCGCTCGGCCTCGACGACGAACCAGTAGCCGCCATCCGGCACCGACTGGCCATCATTGTTGAGGCCGTCCCAACCGAACTTGACCATACCGTCTGACTGAGGCCCCAGCGCCAGGGAGCGCACCTCGATGCCATTGCTGTCCTGAATCTTGACCACCACTTGATCCGCACTTTCCTTCAATTCGAAGGCGCCGGCGCCCAAGCTCCCGTTGAGGTCGATGGTGTCGCCGTCGGTGAGTACCGTGCGTCCGATCAGCGAGGCGGCCTGCATGGTCTGGCTGGATTGGTAGCCCTGCAGCAAGGTCTCCAGAGTGGCGTTCAGCTTGCTCACCCCTTCCACCGTGGACATCTGCGCGAGCTGCGAAGTGAGCTCGGCGTTTTCCATGGGGTTCATGGGGTCCTGGTTCTTGAGCTGGGTGGTCAGCAGCTTCAGGAAGCGGTCCTGCACATCGGCGATCTGGCTGGTCTTGGCCTTGGCGCCGCTCTGCCCGTTGATCGAGTCGATCAGGCTGGCGTAACCGGTTTGGGTCGTGGGGAGTGCCATGCCTCAATCTCCTTAGCTTTGCATCAGCGCCAGGGTGCGCTGAGTCAGATCTTTCGCCGTGGACATCACCTCGGCGTTGGTTTGATAAGAGCGCGAAGAGGAGATCATGTTGACCATCTCTTCCACCGCATCCACGTTGGGGTAGGCGACATAGCCCTTGGCGTCGGCCAGCGGGTGGGTCGGGTCGTAAGTCAGCCTGGGCGGCGCGGTATCTTCGACCACCTCTCTGACCCGCACGCCCTGGCCGAAGCCACCGGCGGTCGAAACCGGCACTGTTTCGAAGACGACCTGCTTGGCCTTGTAGCCCTCGCCGGTCGAAGAGTGCGCCGAATTGACGTTGGCCAGGTTGCTGGCCACGGCATTCAGGCGCATGGACTGGGCGGTCAGCGCCGAGGCCGCGATCTGGAAGACGTTAAGCATGGACATCAACGACTCTCCAAAGCTGTCGAGATGGAGCGGAAGGTGCCGCGGGCACGCTCCAGCAGGAACTGGTAGTGGATGGCGTTCTCGGCGAAATGACCGCGCTCGATGTCGGTGTCGACCGTGTTGCCGTCGAGGCTGGGCTGCAAGGCGGTGCGGTACTGGATGTCGCCGACGCCGCCCAGGCTGCCGGCGGACTTGTCGAGATGGGCGGCGGAAGTCCTCGCCATGGCCAAGGGGCCGGTCGAGGCGCCCAGGGCCGAGCGCAGGGCGCTTTGGAAATCGATGTCGCGTGCCTTGTAGTTCGGCGTATCCGCATTGGCGATGTTGGCCGCCAGCAATTCCTGGCGTCGGGCCCGCAGGTCCAAGGCGTTTTGCACGAAGGCGAGTTCTCGGTCGAGTTTTCCAAGCATGGCGCGGTTCCTTTCGCGCTCTTATTAGCAAACCTCGTGCCAATACCAGAAATATTCTGTATGTCTTTGTTTTTATGCTGTTAGTTGTTTTGTTGCGGCGGCCGTGGGGGCGGGG
>JACAEC010000038.1 GCA_013389055.1 Hydrogenophilaceae bacterium | reverse complement strand
GATTGCTTAAGTCCGACAGGCTCCTAGGCTGAGGGCGCCGCGCACGTAGTCATCGAAACATTGCCTGGCGATAATCGAGCCATGTACCGCGCATTCCTATCCCATCGCCCGGCCATCGAACTCACCCTGGTATTCCTGGGCCTGCCCCTGCTGGCATGGTGGCAGAGCGCGGTGCTGAAACGCTGGCTCATTCCGCAAATTCTTCTGTTGGCTTTGGTGTGCCTGCTCGTGTTGTGGCGGGATCCGAGTTTCGACCGGCGACAGTTGCGGCTCATGCCGGAGCGCTGGCGGCCCTGCTTGCTGCGCATCGGCTTCCTGCTCGCAGTGGGCGGCCTCGCTGTCCTGGCTTGGGCGGCCTGGGCCGGGGATATCGATTTGTTCGGCTTTCCCCGGGAACGTCCCGGCCTATGGCTGGCCGTGTTGCTGCTCTATCCGCCGGTGTCGGCGTTGGCGCAGGAGGTGGTCTTCCGGGTCTTCTTCTTCCACCGCTACCGGGCGCAATTCGCCACACCGGGGCGGATGATCGTCGCCAGCGCGCTGCTCTTCTCCCTGGCGCACCTGGTTCTGGGTAACTGGCAGGCGCCGGTCTTGGCCCTGTTCGGCGGCCTGTTGTTCGCGTGGACCTATTCGCGTACCCGCTCCCTGCTTCTGGTGACACTGGAACACGGGCTATGGGGCGACTGGCTGTTCACGGTGGGGTTCGGCAGATATTTCTACGGCGGCCATATCTGAGCCACCGCTTGCCCGGCCTTTCCGGCTCATGCAGGCTCTTAAAGCGGCATGTCCAGGGCATGCCGTACCCGATTGCCGAAAGCCTGCGGGTCTTGCGAGATGACTTCTTCGGGTATGGCGAACTTGCGGGTCAGACGCTCAAGGCTCTCGAAGCCGTAGGAGACGATGAAGGGGTGCATGCCCGAGGCCAGGGCGGCAGCGTAATCCCTGTGCTCGTCGCCGCAGGCGAAAGCGCGCGCTGGGTTGATGTCGTAGTGCTCGCGCATCGCCTTGAAATAGGGGGTCTTCTCTTGTTGCAGCGACAGGCAGTGCATGAAGTCCAAGCGGTCGATGTCGATATCGTGCCGCGCGAACAGGCGGGCCAAAGTGGTTTCCGGTTCATGGCTGATATTGCGGGTGACGATGCCGACCCGGATGCCGGGCGCGGCGATCAAGTCCTTGATCAGTTCGGCCATGCCTGCATATAACTGCGCCTCTTCCCGGTAGACCTCGGTCAGCGTACCCAGCAGTTCCTTGCGGCTGTGCTTGGCCAGTTGCTTGGCCAGATTGCGCGGGAATTCCTTCATGCCGCCGATGTACTTGAACAGGTGGCGGCGTTTCTGGAAGCGCACCAGGTCGCCGATATCCATGCCGTGATGGGCGAAGGCCATGCCGATCGCCGCGAAGGCATCGATGACGGTGCCGTCGGCGTCGATGATGATCAGGCGGTCCTTGCTTTGATACATGGCTGTTCCGGCTATTGCGGGGTGGCTGCCCGCGCGATGATGGAAGTGTCCGTTTTGTCTGCCGGCAGGGCAATCGCGCGCCGGCAAAATTCACGAAACTGTCATGTGGGCCGAGGCTGTTGGCGTGGATGCGGCACATGGCAATCCAGGGTTTTCCCGGCTGCCATTGCATTACACCCTGGCCTGGCGCGGCTGTTGCCTGGCCATGCCGATAGGCACAGCCCGCAGGCTCAAGCGATGTTCGAGGTATCGCGACGATAGCCGTGATACTGACAGGCGCCATCCTTGCCCAGCCGGATGTGACAAGGCTCGCCCTCGTGGCCGTGGCCGGTGCGCGGGGCCAGGCACAAGGCCGAGGCATAGCCGCCGACGGCCGCGCCTTCTTCGGCGGGCGCTGGCGCTTCGCCGCCTTCGGGGGGTGTGGGCTCCTCACCGCCCTCGGCAGGTGCCGGCTCTTCGTTGCCCCCGGCTGGCGCAGCTTCCGGGTTGTTCTGTTGCCATTGCTGCATGCAGGCATCGTAGGCCTGTTGGGCTTGAGCCAATGCCTGAAGCAGGCCGGGCTCTGCCGCTTGGAGATTTTCCCGTTTCACGACGGCACTAAACAGCGATGAAGCGTAACCGGGAATCCTGCCTGGGGCATTCTGATATTGCTGGGGAGTGGCTGGAATTTGTGCAGCCTGGGCGAGCCCATACATAGTGTCGGCCCAGCCCCGGATTTCTTGGTACAAATCGTAGTCCGGGTCTCCCGGATTGGCCTGTGTCGCCTGATACAGCCGGTTGCGCGCGCTGGCCGCATCTTGCAGCGCCTGGGCATAGTCGGCGCGGTTGTCGTTGTAGGCTTGCCGGGCCTGGTTGAGGGCATCGCGATAGATGACACAGGGTACGCTTGACATGATTACACCTCGTTTTTCCGTCCTGAAAATGAAGGCGCTGTCTCCATGCACAAAGACAGACGCGCTGATTCAGTATAGGTAGCATCACGCCCATGACAGCCGACCCCATGACCCCGCTCTACGCCGACGCCGCCCTGCTGGTCTTCGACAAGCCCGGCGGCCTGCTCGCGGTGCCCGGCCGGGGCGAGGCCAAGCAGGACTGCCTGAGCGCGCGGGTGCAGGCGAGCTACCCCGATGCCCTCGTCGTCCACCGCCTGGACATGGCCACCTCGGGCCTGATGCTGCTGGCGCGCGGCGCCGCGATGCAGCGGCAGCTGAGCATGCTGTTCGCCGCCCGCGAAGTGACCAAGCGCTACGTCGCCGTGGTCGCCGGCCGGCTCGAAGCGCCGCAGGAAGAGTGGGGCAGCATAGACCTGCCGATCGCCGTCGACTGGTCCAAGCGGCCGCTGCGCGTCGTCGACCATGAACGCGGCAAACCCAGCGTCACCCGCTGGCGGGTGCTGGCCTTCGATGCAGTAACGCAAACCACGCGGGTCGAGCTGGAGCCGGTCACCGGCCGTTCGCACCAGCTGCGGCTGCACCTCCAGGCCATCGGCCATCCCATCCTGGGCGATGCGCTGTATGCGCCGCTCGAAGCGCAGGCCGTTGCGGAAAGGTTGCTATTGCATGCCTGCATGTTGAGCTTCAGGCATCCGCTGACCGGGGCAGAGGTGGCGTTCGAGAGCGCGCCGGGTTTTTGAGGGGGCGCCCGTACGCCGAGGGCCCCTCAAGGTTTCACGCCAAGGCTCGGATCGACTGCATCGGCGGCACCCGGGTGATGTGGCGGGTGGTGAGCCAGCCGCCGGTGCCGACCAGCAGGGCGCCGGCCAGCGGCAGCACCAGCCACAGCCAGGGGTGCAGGCGCAGCGGCAGCTCGAACAGGCGCTCGGCGATCAGCGCCATCGCAATCTCGGCGCAGGCGCTGGCGAGCAGCCCGGCCAGCACGCCCAGCGCGATGAACTCGCTCCACAACCCTTTGGCCAGGTAGGCGCGCTGCGCGCCCAGGGTGCGCAGCAACACGGCCTCCTGCTGGCGCGCGTCGAGGCTGGCCAAGAGCGTGGCGATGACCACGGCCATGCCGGCGGCGAGCAGGAAACCCAGCAGCAGTTGGATCGCGCTGATGATCTGGCCGAACACGGCGCCGACCTTGGCGATCAGTTTGTCCAGCGACAGCACGGTGACGCCGGGGAAGCTGCGAACGAACTCCGGCAGCAGCGCAGCCTTGGCCTCGGGCACGCGCACGCCGGTCAGGTAGCTGGCGGGCAGTTGGTCGAGCTGGCCGGCGGCGAAGAGGACGAAGAAATTCGGCTGCATCGAATCCCACTTCACGCTGCGGATGCTGCTGATGCGGGCGCGGATGATCTGGTCGCCGACCATGAAGCCGAGCTCGTCGCCCAGCGCCAGCCCCAGCCGCTCGGCCATGTTGGCCTCGACCGAGATCTCCGCGGCGCGGCGCGCACCGAACCATTGGCCGGCGACGATGCGGTTGTTGGCCGGCAGGCTGACGCTGTGCGACAGGTTGAGCTCGCGCCGCAGCGTGCCCGAGTCAGCTTGCGCGGGTGGCACGCTGGTTTCGATCGGCTGGCCGTTCTTGCTCACCAGCCGGCCGCGCACCATGGGGTAGAGCTCGGACGCGGCGAGGCCATGCCGCGCCAGGAACGCCGCCACCGCCGGCTGCTGATCCGGCGCGATGTTGACCAGGAAATGATTCGGCGCGTCGGCCGGCATCTGCTGGCGCCAGCCTTCGATCAGGTCGCTGCGCACCAGGGCGAGCAGGGCCACCAGGAACAGCGCCAGGGTGAAGGCGCCGAGCTGCAGCGTGCTGTCGAAGCGGTGGCGCAGCATCTGCGCCAGGCCGAAGCGCAGCGGGCCGTAACTCAGCCGCTGCACAGCGCGGCCGAGCCCCAACGCCAGTTGCGCCAGCCCCGCCAGCACCAAGCCCAGGCCGGCCAGGGCGCCGACGAAAATCCCCACCAGTTTCGCATCGCCGGTATACCAGGCGATCAGCGCCAGCAGCAGCGAGGCGCTGAGCAGTGCGCTGGCCCAGGCCGAGGCGGAAAGCGGCGGCAGATCGCGCCGCAGCACCCTGAGCGGCGGCACCCGCGCCAGACGCAGCAGCGCCGGCGCGCTGGCCCCGGCCAGGGCCAAGAAGCCGCTCGCCACCCCGGCCAGCACCGGCATGAAGCCGAGCGAGGTCAGCCGCGCCACCGCGTCGGGCAGCAGCAGCTGGGCCAGGCCGGCCTGCAGCACGGTGCCCAGCGCCACCCCGGCCAGGCTGCCGATCAGGCCGAGCGCGGCCAGTTGGGCGAGGTAGAGCGCACGCAGCTCGGCGCTGGTCGCGCCCATGCAGCGCAACAGCGCGGACTGGTCGTAATGGCGCAGGGCATGGCGATGGGCGGCGAGGGCGATGGCGGCCACCGACAGCAGCAGGCTGATCAAGGCGGTGAGCTGGATGTAGCGATCGGCATTGGCGAAGGCGCCGCGCAGGGTCTCGACCCCTTCGCGCGAACCGATCAGGCGCTGGCTGCGATCGAGCCGCGGTTTCAATTCGGCACTGAACGCGGCCAGGGCCGGGGCAGCGCCGGCGAACTGATAGAGATAGGTCACCCGGCTGCCCGGCAGCAGCACGCGGGTTTGCGCCACTTCGTCGGCGCGCAGGAACACCCGCGGCGCCATGCCGAAGACGCCGCCCAGCTGGCCCGGCTCTTCCGCCACCACGCCGGCGATGCGGAAGGCGGCCGCACCGATCTGCACGCTGTCGCCCACTTGCACCGCGAGCAGGGGCAGCAGTTCCTGGTCGACATAGACCGCGCCCGGCGGCGGCAGCGCACGGCCCGGGCGGCCGGCGACGAACGGCCGGTCGGCGATGCTCACCGCGCCGCGAGCCGGGTAGGCGGCATCCACCGCGCGCAGGCTGGCGAGCTGGAAGGCATCGCCGTGGCTGATCATGCTGGCGAATTCCAGCGCCTCGCTGCGGTTCAGATTGTGCGCCGGCCAGGTCGCGATCGGCCGCGGGCTGGTCACCAGCAGGTCGGCGCCGAGAAAGCGGGCGCCTTCCTCGTTCATGGCGCGCTTGAGCCGGTCGCCGAGAAAGCCGGTGGTGGAGACGCTGCCGACGCCGATCACCAGCGCCAAAAGCAGCACCCGCCATTCGCCGCTGGCGCGTTCGCGCCGCAGCAGCCACAGGCCCAGCCGCAGCACCCGTAAAAGGTACGCCGGCGGCTGCCCCGCTGCCGCGCAGCGACCCTTCCGCAGCACCCTCATGCTGCCGCCGCCTCGGCGATGCGCCCGGCCACCAGGTGCAGGCGGCGCCGGCAGCGCGAGGCCAGCGCGTCGTCGTGGGTGACCAGGATCAGCGTGGTGCGGGCCGAGGCGTTGAGCTCGAACAAGAGGTCGATGATGCGCGCGCCGGTGTCGGCGTCGAGATTGCCGGTGGGCTCGTCGGCGAAGACGATCTCGGGGTCGGTGGCGAAGGCGCGGGCGATGGCCACCCGCTGCTGTTCGCCGCCCGAGAGCTGGCGCGGCGTGTGGCTGGCGCGCGCGGCCAGGCCGCCGCGGGCCAGCCAGTGGGCGGCGCGTTCGCGGGCGTCGGCCCGGCCGGCCAGTTCCAGCGGCAGCAGGATGTTTTCCAGCGCGGTCAGCGCGGGCAAGAGCTGGAACGACTGGAAGACGAAGCCGACGCGGCCGGCGCGCAGGCGGGCGCGGGCATCCTCGTCGAGCTTGTTCAGGCCCTGGCCCAGCAGCCGGATCTCACCCGCGCTGGGTTGGTCCAGCCCGGCCAAGAGGCCGAGCAAGGTCGACTTGCCGGAGCCCGAGGCGCCGGTGATGGCCAGGGTTTCGCCCGCCTGGACGGCGAGCTCGACATCGCTCAGGATGGCGAGGACGCCGTCGGCGGTGGGCACCCGCTGAGACAGGGCATGGGCGGCGACTACGGGCGGGAACTGCGTGCTGTCGGGAGGCGTCATTGGCTGAGCGTGTTCGAGGTAAGTGGATGAATTATCGCTTCTTGTTGCTGTTGTTGCTCTGGCTGCCGGGTTGGGCGGCGGCCGGGCAATGCACCCTATTGATCGTCGGCGACAGCCTGAGTTCCGGCCTGGGGCTGGCACCGGGCCGGGGCTGGGTGGATTTGCTCGCCGCGCGGATGCAACAGGCCGCGCCGCAGTGGCGCGTGGTCAACGCCAGCGTCAGCGGCGACACCACGCACAACGGCCTGCAGCGCCTGGGCCCGGCGCTGGCGCGGCAGCGCCCGCAAGGCGTGCTGATCGAACTCGGCGGCAACGACACCTTGCGCGGCACGCCGCTGCCGGTGATCCGGCAGAACCTCACCGCCATGATCCGTCAGGCGAAGGCGGCGGGCGCCTGGGTGGCCTTGCTGGAACCGCCGGTGCTGCCCAATTACGGCAAGCCGTATGCCGACGCGGTGACCAAGCTCTATGTCGAGGTGGCGCGTGCCGAGAAGATCGTTCGCGTGCCGTGTTTCGTCTGCGCCGTCGGGGTCAAGCCGGGCATGATGCAGGCCGACGGCATCCACCCGAATGAAAAAGCCCAGGCCGAGATGCTCGACGCCGTGTGGCCGCATATCCGGCCCAGGCTGCGCTGCCCGCAGAAATAAGCCGGTGCGGGGCGAGGCCGACGTGGCGTAGGGGGCGGTGCATGTTCTTCCCGCCGTGGCGTTGATCAGTCGTGTAGGGTGCACTGCGTGCACCATCGGTTGCTGCGTAGAGCGTTTATCCTCGCGCAGCGGGGGCACCCCCTACGCGGCTAGCCGAGGAAGCGGCCTTCCAGTTCCGTCAGGTTCAGTTCCTGCAATATCTGCTGCAAACGCTCGCGCGCATTGCCGCGCGGCGTGCCGGTGCGGCTGGCGACGATCAGCTCGTTCTTCATCGAGTGCTCCCAGCCGACCAGCTCGGTCACCGTGAGCTGGTAGCCGTGCGCCTCCAGTTGCAGGCAGCGCAGCACATTGGTCAGGTGGCTGCCGAACTCGCGGGTGTGGATGGGGTGGCGCCAGATCTCCGACAGCGGGGTTTTGCCGAACGATTCGTTCTTGTGCTTGCGCAGCACCGCCGCCACCTCGGCCTGGCAGCAGGGCACCAGCACGATGTGGCGGGCCTGCTTGGCCAGGGCGAACTGGATGGCGTCGTCGGTCGCCGTGTTGCAGGCGTGCAGGGCGGTGACGATGTCGATGCGCTCCGGCAGTCGTTCGGACTGCGTGGACTCCGCCACGGTCGTGTTCAGGAACGACATGCGCTCGAAGCCCAGCCGCGCCGCCAGCTCGCGCGATTTCGCCACCAGCTCGTCGCGGGTCTCGATGCCGTAGATATGCGCGCCCGGCCGGTCCTTCAGAAACAGGTCGTAGAGGATGAAGCCCAGGTAGGACTTGCCGGCGCCGTGGTCGGCCAGGGTCAGCGTCTCCTGCCGGCCCAGCACCTCGTTCAGCAGCGGCGCGATGAAATTGCACAGGTGGTGCACCTGCTTCAGCTTGCGCCGGCTGTCCTGGTTGAGCTTGCCGTCGCGGGTGAGGATGTGCAGCTCCTTCAGCAGCTCGATCGACTGGCCGGGGCGCAGGATTTCGGCCAGGGGGTCGGTGTAGGGCTTGGGGGCGGCGGCGGGTTTGGCGGTGGGGCGTTTCATGGGAGTTGAGTTCGCGATGGTTGGTAGGGTGCACTCCGTGCACCATTACTTGGTGCGTGAACGTTTATCCTCGCGCAGCGGGGGCACCCTACGCCGCCTGCTCCATCGGCGCCACATCCTGCTCGATCCGCGCGCCATGCTCGGCGAGGGCGATTTTCATATCGTAGTCGGATTGCAGGCCCAGCCAGAATTCGGCGCTGGTGCCGAAATAGCGGGCCAGCCGCAGGGCGGTGTCGGCGGTGACGGCGCGGCGCTCGCGCACGATGTCGTTGATGCGGGGCGCGGGCACGCGCAAGGCCATGGCCAGCGCATGGGCGGACAGTCCGAGCGGGACCATGAACTCTTCCCGCAGTATTTCGCCCGGATGGATCGGGCGCATTCCATTCACGATAGCCATCATGGTCTCCATTCAGTGGTAATCGACGATTTCGACGTCGGACGCATTGCCGTCCTCGAAGCGAAAGCAGACACGCCATTGGTCGTTGATGCGGATGCTCCAACTGCCCTTGCGGTCGCCTTTCAGTTTCTCCAGCCGGTTTTGCGGCGGTATGCGCAAATCCTCGATGCGCACGGCGCGATGCAGCATCTGCAATTTGCGTTCCGCAACGGCCCTGAAATTCACGAACCGTCGCGGCGATTTGCCGGCGAACAGGGCTTGGGTCTCAGCGCATTTGAACGACTGGATCATGCGAGAAACATATAACGCGTCGCGTTAAATGTCAATCGATTAGCCGGGGGCGGCGGCCGATCCGAGTGTCAGGCTATGTCTTGGGGTTTTGGGTGGGGTCGTTACGGCCGACGACCATGGTTACATCTGGAGTTTTGTGGCAGGTTGTGTCGTAGTCGTTGTTGAATTTGCTTCTACAGGCCGCATCGAAAAAGGCACGAGAATATTCTCGACATTGAGATAGGTTGCTTTCTGTTGATGAGAAAAAAGCATGCCTTCTTTCGGTGTTTTTAAGAATATTGGCATCCGCGGTTTTTATTTCAAAAATCTCCCATAAACCAATGGCGTTTTGTGCCATAAAGTCCGGGATGAATTCACTGCCACTAAGCGATAGTCGTGGGTGTGCGATGAATCGGCTATAACCAAGAGCCACAAAAACAACCGGGTTGTTTTCGAACCACGACTGCAACTCGTGTTCGGCGTGGTTGTCATCAATGATTTGTGACAACTCTCCGAGCGCTTTTTCAATTTGCAGTTTTTCGTCCATCTCTACATCCATTGAATAATAGGTATCTCTGTATGTTGAATGGGATGTGTGGCCTGCATGTGCAGTTGCTCGCTTCGCGAGCTTAACGTCGGCTACGCCGAGTTAGCCTACGTCGGAATGAGGTTGGACGCTAACTAGCGCGTCACTCTTACCAGCGCATCTTGCCAATCCGGGTTGGGCGGTTCTTTGCAGATGAAGTGGTAGCGTCCAACCTCATTCTCATACCACCCCCGATCATGCTGGTTCGGTTCCGCCTCGAAGGCCCACCAGGCGCCGTCGGCGTCTTGGGCCAGCCATTCGGCCCAGTCGGGCAGGGGGCCGAGGCGGCTTACATCCATTCAGATCAGCGGCGGTGTTCGAAGCGGAAGACGGCGAGGCTGCCCAGAAGATTCGGCAGCAGGGTGACCGGCTTGCCGTGGGTGAGCACCACCCGCTCCAGGATGTTGAGGTCGTGCTGGGCGCAGAGGTCTTCGAAGTCGCGCACGGTGCACAGGTGGATGTTGGGCGTGTCGTACCACTGGTAGGGCATGTCGGCCGAGCGGGGCATGCGGCCCTGCCAGACCTGGACACGGTTTTTCCAGTAGCCGAAGTTGGGGAAGGTGACGATGCCCTGGCGGCCCACGCGCAGCATCTCTTTCAGGATGCCTTCGGTGTGGCGCATGGTTTGCAGGGTGCGCGAGAGGATGACGTAGTCGAAGGCGTTGTCCTCGAAGCCGGACAGGCCTTGTTCCAGGTCGCTCTGGATGACGTTCACGCCTTTCTTCACGCAGGCCAGGATGCTGGCGTCGTCGATCTCGACGCCGTAGCCGCTGACCTGACGGGTGTTCATGAGTTCGCGCAGCAGTTCGCCGTCGCCGCAGCCGAGGTCGAGCACGCGGCTGCCGGGTTCGATCCACTGGCCGATGAGGGCGTAGTCCTTGCGCACGATGCCGTTGCCGGTCATAGCTTGATCTTCTCCATATAGGCCCGCACCACGCCGTGGTAGTAGGGGTCGACCATGAGGAAGGCGTCGTGGCCGTGGCCGTGGGTGATCTCGGCGTAGCTGACGTTGCGCTTGTTGTGCAGCAGGGCCTCGACGATCTCGCGTGAGCGTTCGGGGGCGAAGCGCCAGTCGGTGGTGAAGGAGACCACCAGGAAGGCGGCCGGGGCGGGGCGCAGGGCCGCGGCCAGGCCGCCTTCGAGGTCTTGCGCGGGGTCGAAGTAGTCGAGCGCCTTGGTCATCAGCAGGTAGGTGTTGGCGTCGAAGCTCTCGGCGAACTTGTCGCCCTGATAGCGCAGGTAGGACTCGATCTCGAACTCGACGTCGTAGCCGAACTGGTAGCTGCCGCTCTTCAAGGCACGGCCGAACTTGCTGCCCATCACGTCGTCGGAAAGATAGGTGATGTGGCCGAGCATGCGGGCCAGGCGCAGGCCGTGCCGGGGGCCGGGGCCGCCGTAGTAGTGGCCGCCGTTGAAGTCGGGGTCGCTCAGGATGGCCTGGCGGGCGACGTCGTTGAAGGCGATGTTCTGCGCGGTGAGCTTGGGCGCGGCGGCGATGACCAGGCAGTGGTCGAGCCAGTCGGGGTATTGGATGCTCCATTGCAGGGCCTGCATGCCGCCCAGGCTGCCGCCGACCACGGCGGCGAAGCGCTCGACGCCCAGGTGCTCGGCCAGCCGGGCCTGGGCGGTGACCCAGTCTTCCACCGTGACCAGCGGGAAGTCGGCGCCATAGGGCTGGCCGGTGTCGGGGTTGGTGCTGGCCGGGCCGGTGCTGCCGTGGCAGCCGCCCAGGTTGTTGACGCCGATGACGAAGAAGCGCTCGGTGTCGATGGGCTTGCCCGGGCCGATCATGTTGTCCCACCAGCCCGGCTTTTTCTCCTGCTCGCTGTGGTAGCCGGCGACGTGGTGGTTGCCGGACAGGGCGTGGCAGATCAGCACCGCGTTGTTGCGGGCCGGGTTGAGCTGGCCGTAGGTCTCGTAGACCAGTTCGTAGCCGTTGAGCAGCGCGCCCGATTGCAGCGGCAGCGGCTCGGTGAAGCGCGCGGTCTGCGGCGTGACGATCCAGCGGTGGGTGGCTTCGTGGTGGGTCATGGACCGGCGTGTGGGTGTAAGATTCGCTCTTGTTAAACCTAGCTTGAATGGCCGGATTATAGCGCCGTTCGGCTTTGTGGCATGAGCCGGATGGGCCTGCAGCACTTTCCCGTTAACGGTGTAGGCGCGAAGTTCCCCTCCCCCACTCGTGGGGGAGGCTGGGAGGGGGATTTCTCCCCACCCCAACCTTTATCCTCGCGGAGCGAGGGCTCCCCGCTCGCGGGGAGGGAGTTAAGCCGTTGTTCACATCGAGACGACTATGACCCAGATGACCCCGCAAGAAATCGTCCACGAGCTGGACAAATTCATCATCGGCCAGGACGCCGCCAAGCGCGCCTGCGCCATCGCCCTGCGCAACCGCTGGCGCCGCATGCAGGTGGAAGGCAGCCTGCGCCAGGAGATCACGCCGAAGAACATCCTGATGATCGGCCCCACCGGCGTGGGCAAGACCGAGATCGCCCGCCGCCTGGCCAAGCTGGCCCATGCACCCTTCCTCAAGGTGGAGGCGACCAAGTTCACCGAGGTGGGCTATGTCGGCAAGGATGTCGACAGCATCATCCGCGACCTGACCGAGATCGCGGTGAAGCAGACCCGCGAGGAGGCCACCCGCCGGGTGCGCCTGCGCGCCGAAGAGGCGGCCGAGGAGCGCGTGCTCGACGCCCTGCTGCCGCAGGCCCGCGAGGCCTATGGCGCCGAGCCGGCGCGCGAGGATTCGGGCACCCGGCAGAAATTCCGCAAGATGCTGCGCGAGGGCCAGTTGGACGACAAGGAGATCGAGCTCGACGTCGCCGCCGTCTCGCCCCAGATGGAGATCATGACCCCACCGGGCATGGAGGAGCTGGCCTCGCAGTTGCAGGGCATGTTCCAGAACATCGGCGGGCGCAAGACCCAGCGGCGCAAGCTGAAGATCAAGGAGGCGCTGCAGCAGTTGGCCGACGAGGAGGCGCTCAAATTGGTCAACGAGGAGGAGATCAAGCTGGAGGCCCTGCGCAACGTCGAGCAGAACGGCATCGTCTTTCTCGATGAGATCGACAAGATCGCCAGCCGCTCGGAGACCCATGGCGTCGACGTCTCCCGCCAGGGCGTGCAGCGCGACCTTCTACCCCTGGTCGAGGGGGCGACGGTGTCGACCAAGTACGGCATGGTCAGGACCGACCACGTGCTGTTCATCGCCAGCGGCGCCTTCCATTTATCGAAACCGTCGGACCTGATTCCCGAGCTGCAGGGCCGCTTCCCCATCCGGGTGGAGCTGCAGAGCCTGACGGTGACCGATTTCGAGCACATCCTGACCCAGACCGACGCCTGCCTCACCCGGCAATACGAGGCCCTGTTGGCGACCGAGGGGGTGAAGCTGGAGTTCAGCAGCGATGCCATCCGCCGCCTGGCCGAGATCGCCTGGCAGGTGAACGAGAGCACCGAGAACATCGGCGCCCGCCGCCTGTACACCGTGGTCGAGCGCCTGCTCGACGAGCTGTCGTTCGAGGCCGACCGTCGCGGCGGCGAGAAGATCGCCATCGACGCCGCTTATGTCGACGCGCGCCTGGAAGGCCTGGCGGCAAGCGAGGATCTGGCGCGCTACGTGCTGTAAAGCTTTGGCCGTCATTCCCGCGCATACCCTAAAGGGCACAAGGGCGGGAATCCAGGTGCTTGTTATTGAACTGGATTCCGGGTTCCGCCTGCGGCGACCCCGGAATGACGATGCAAGGGTTTTATCCGGCGATAAATAAAGCCTGGGGGCGGGAAGGCCCCGCTCCCGGTAAAATAACGCTTTTGCTGTTTTCGGAATCAGGAGATCGTCATGGCAACCAGAGAAACCCTCGAATCCCGCGTCGCGGCCTGCAAGAGCGCGGAAGACCTGTACACCCTCGCGCGTGAGGCCCTCGACGAGCCGGCCGATCCGGCTTATGCCATGGAACTGCTCTCCCGGCCCGAATTCACCGGCGATGCCAATGCCAAGGCCTTCGTCGGCGACACCGCCGGCAGCGCCATGTTCACCAAGGACTTCATCGCCCTGGCCATGGCCTACAAGGCCCTGGGCGATGCCGGCCAGGCCGAGGCCATGTTGAGCCAAGGCCAGGACTTCGCCATGAGCGGCGAGGAGAAGGTGGCGGCCGGCGTCGGCCTCTTGCTGGTCACCGGCGACGCTGCCGGTGCGGTCAAGGCCCTGGGCGGCGCCCTGAAAGAGATCTCCTCGACCGAGGAGCTGTACGGCCTGGCCAAGCTGGTCGGCGGCGAGATCAAGGAGGCCGCGACCGGCCTGCTGAACGAGGTCTACGACAAGATCAAGGCCAAGGCCGGCCGCGCCGCCGACTTCGCCCGCCTGGCCAAGAGCATCGCCCAGGACCTGGGCGACAAGGCCAAGGCCTCCGGCGTCATCCAGGAAGGGGCCGCCAAGTTCAGCGGCGCCTCCGACCTGATCTCCCTGTCCGGCGTCTTGAGCGAGATCGACGCCTCGGCCGCCAGCGCCCTGTACGACAAGGCCTTGGAATCGGCCAAGGACTTCATCGCGGTGAAACAAGTGCTGGCAGCGGCCAAGGACAATGCCGCCTTCACCAAGGCGGTGCTGGCCAAGGGCGGCGAGATCGCCACGGCCACGCCCGAGTTCCTGGAATTGGTCGCCATCAGCGCCGCGATCGGCGACGAGGCGGGCGCCCTGGCCATGCTGGGCCGGGCCGAGGATGCCATCGCCAACCTGGACGAGATGCGCCGCGTGGTCGAGGCGGCCGAGAAATACGCCGCCAGCGACGCTGCGCGGGTGGCCCGGCTGAAGGAGCGGCTGGCCAAGCGCGAGGCCAACCAGGCCAAGTATGTCGAGATTCATAACGAAGAGGGCAAGGTCACCACGGTCAAGCAGTTCATCGCCCTGGCCGACCGGGTGATGGCCGAGCTGCAGGACACCGCTTATGCCGCCAAGCTCTTGAGCAGCGCCGAGACCATGCTGCGCGAGAGCGGTTTCCACTTCAGCCGCTTCAAGGCCCTGATCCTGGCGGTCGACCGCCTGGGCGACAAGGCCTGGCTGGGCAAGCTTTTGGACGAGAGCGTGGCGACGGCCACCGATTTCGTCTGGTTCCGCGAGGTGGTGCTGAGCGCCGCCCGCGAATTGAAGGATGCCGAGTTCGGCCGCGCCAAGGCCAAGGAATATCTGACCGCGCGGGCCGCTCAGGTGAGCGACAACCCCTATGACTCGACCAAGCTGGCCGAGACCGTGCGCGACGCCCTGGGCGACGCCGCCTGGGCGGTCAAGTTGCTGGGCGAGGCGGCGGGCCGGGCCAAAGACCACTATGCCCTGGCCTACATCGGCAAGCTCTATCGCGATCTGGGCGACACGGCCAATGCCAAGGTCCAGTTCGACAAGGCGGTGGCCGCCTGCGCCAGCGGCGAGGCCTGCGTGCAGTTGGCCGGCCGGCTGAAGGCCGACGGCATGGCGGCCGCCGAGATCGCCGCCTTGATGGATGCCTGCGGCGGCAAGCTGACTTCGGCCAACGACAAGCTGCGCTGGGCCGAAGGCGTGGCCGACCTGCTGCTCGACGCCGATTGGGCGGCCCGCGCCTATGCCGGCATCGCCGGCGCCTTTGCCGACGAGGTGGGCAAGAAACGCTTCGAGCGCAGCCGGCAGATGCGCCTGGGCTACCGTTTCTTCGGCCCCGGCGTGGCAGCCCACTAAGCCTGGTCTAGAGCAAGTACCCGCTAGCATGGAAACGGCCTGGGCGCGAGCCCGGGCCGTTTGTTTTTAGGCCGCGGCCGCTACCCACGCCGTGCTAAACTCGGCCCCATTATTTTTACAACCTTGCTCCCGATAGATGACGGGCTAAGAGGATGGCGGAAGACAGCGATCTCGAAAAGACCGAGCCTGCGTCAGGTAGAAAAGTCGAGCAGGCACGCGAGCAGGGCAACGTTCCCCACTCCCGGGAACTGGCCACCTTCGCTATCTTGATGACCAGCGCGCTCACTATCATGCTGATGGGCGATCATTTTTACACCGGCTTGCGCAATATGCTGCTCAAGGTCTTCAGCTTCGACCGCGAGGCCGTCGTGGACCCGAGCCACATGGCGCGGACCCTGATCGGCGCGACCTGGGATGTCATGCTCACGTTCGCGCCCCTGGGGCTGGCCCTGATCGTGGTGGCCGTGGCCGCGAATCTCCTGGTGTCGGGCTGGAATTTCACCACCCAGGCGCTGGAGCCGAAATTCGACCGGCTCGACCCGATTCAAGGCATTGCCCGGATGTTTTCCTGGCAGTCGATCATCGAACTGCTCAAGGCGGTGCTCAAGAGCGCGGTGATCGGCGGCGTGGCCGGCTGGATGCTGTGGAACCAGCGCGACGATCTGGTCAATCTGGCGGCCGAGCCGCTCAACACCGGCATCGGCCACTTCGGCTGGATCACCCTGATGACCTTTTTGGCCGCGGCCGGCGCCTTCGCCCTGATCGCGATCATCGATGTCCCCCTCCAGCTCTGGCAGTACTACTACAAGCTGCGCATGAGCAAGCAGGAAGTGATCGAGGAGAACAAGCAGACCCAGGGCGACCCCATGATCCGCGGCCGCATCCGCCGCATGCAGCGCGAAATGGCGCGGCGCCGGATGATGGCGGCGGTGCCCAAGGCCGAGGTGGTGGTGACCAACCCGATGCACTTCGCCGTGGCCCTGAAGTACGACGACAAGCGGATGAGCGCGCCGCAGGTGGTGGCCAAGGGCAGCCAACTGGTGGCGGCGAGGATCAAGGAGATCGCCCGAGAAAACGGGGTGCCCATCGTCGAGGCGCCGCCGCTGGCGCGCGCCCTGCACCGCCACGTCGAGATCGGCGACACCATCCCCGGCACCCTGTTCACGGCGGTGGCCCAGGTGCTGGCCTATGTCTATCAGTTGAAGCAAGCCAAGATCGCCCCCAGCCTGCCGGACGATTGGCAGGTGCCGGCGGGCATGGACCCGGAGGCGAGGGCGTAAATGGCGACCATGACCATGCCCGGCCTGAAGTGGCAGCGTCTGGCGGCGCCGCTGCTGGTGATCATGATCCTGGCGATGATGATCCTGCCGCTGCCGCCGTTCCTGCTCGACATCCTGTTCACCTTCAACATCGCGCTGGCGATGATCGTGCTGCTGATCGCGCTCTATACCCTGAAGCCGCTGGAGTTCTCGATCTTCCCCACCGTGTTGTTGATGACCACGCTCTTGCGCCTGTCGCTCAACGTGGCCTCGACCCGGGTGGTGCTGATGGAAGGCCACACCGGCCCCGACGCGGCGGGCAAGGTGATCGAGGCCTTCGGCCATTTCCTGGTCGGCGGCAACTACACCGTCGGCCTGGTGGTGTTCATCATCCTGGTGCTGATCAATTTCGTGGTGATCACCAAGGGTGCCGGCCGCATCGCCGAAGTGGCGGCCCGCTTCACCCTGGATGCCATGCCCGGCAAGCAGATGGCGATCGACGCCGACCTCAACGCCGGCCTGATCGGCGAGGACGAGGCCCGCCGGCGCCGGGCCTAGGTATCGCAGGAGGCCGATTTCTACGGCTCCATGGACGGTGCCTCCAAGTTCGTCCGCGGCGACGCCGTCGCCGGCATCATCATCATGCTGATCAACATCGTCGGCGGCCTCTTGGTCGGCGTGATCCAGCACGACCTGAGTTTTGCCACCGCGGCCAGCAACTACACCCTGTTGACCATCGGCGACGGCCTGGTCGCCCAGGTGCCCGCCCTGATCATTTCCACCGCGGCCGGCATCGTGGTCTCGCGCGTCTCGACCGAGCAGGACCTGAACCAGCAGATGCTGACCCAGCTGTTCGGCAAGCCGCAGGCGATCTTCCTCGCTGCCGGCATCCTGGCCCTGCTCGGCCTGATCCCGGGCATGCCGCATCTGGCCTTCCTGCTGATCGGCGGCCTGATGGCCGGCATCGGCTACATGCTGGAACAGCGAACCAAGCAAGAAGCGGCGGCGGCCGAGGCGGCCCTCGAGGTGCCGCCG
>JACAEC010000013.1 GCA_013389055.1 Hydrogenophilaceae bacterium | reverse complement strand
CGCGCCGCCCCCCCCCCCCCCACGATTCGATATTGCTGGTGGAAACATGAGTGAAGAAATACTGATCAATATCACCCCCCAGGAGACGCGGGTGGCGGTGATATACCTGGGCGCCGTGCAGGAACTGCATATCGAGCGCGAGGGCCAGCGCGGCGTGGTCGGCAACATCTATCTGGGCAAGGTCAGCCGGGTGCTGCCCGGCATGCAGTCGGCCTTCATCGACATCGGCCTGGACCGCGCCGCCTTCCTGCATGTTGCCGATATCTGGGATGCGCGCAACGGCGACGGCGCGCTGCGGCCGATCGAGCGCATCCTGCACGAAGGCCAGAGCCTGATGGTGCAGGTGATCAAGGACCCGATCGGTGCCAAGGGCGCCCGGCTGTCGACCCAGATCAGCATGGCCGGCCGCTTCCTGGTCTACCTGCCGCAGGAGACCCGCATCGGCATCTCGCAGAAGATCGAGGACGAGGCCGAGCGGGAAGTGCTGCGCGATCGCCTGCAGCGGGTGCTGCCGCAGGACGAGCACGGCGGCTTCATCATCCGGACCATGGCCAATATGGCGGAAGACCAGGAACTGGCCGCCGACGTCGAATACCTGCACACCCTGTGGGACGCCATCCAGGCCCGGGCCGAAAACGTCCAGGCCCCGCTCAGGCTCTATCACGAGCTCGATCTTGCCCACCGGGTGCTGCGCGACATCGCCACCACCGAGACCACGCGCATCCTGGTCGATTCGCGCGAGACCTATCAGCGCCTGCAGGCCTTCGCCAGCGAGTTCGTCCGCAATGTGGCCGACAAGGTCAGCCACTATGCCGCGGAGCGGCCCCTGTTCGACCTCTATGGCGTCGAGGAGGAGATCGAGCGGGCACTGGCGAGAAGGGTGGATCTCAAATCCGGTGGCTACTTGATCATCGACCAGACCGAGGCGCTGACCACCATCGACGTCAACACCGGCGGCTTCACCGGCGGCCGCACCTTCGACGAGACCATCTTCAAGACCAATCTGGAAGCGGCCCAGGCCAGCGCGCGGCAACTGCGGCTGCGCAATCTGGGCGGCATCATCATCCTCGACTTCATCGACATGGACAGCGCCGAGCACAAGGAAGCGGTGCTCAATGAACTGAACAAGGCCCTGGCGCGCGACCGCACCCGCATGACCATCAACGGCTTCACCTCCTTGGGTCTGGTCGAGATGACCCGCAAGCGCACGCGCGAGAGCCTGGCCCGGGTCCTGTGCGAGCCCTGTCCGACCTGTCAGGGCCGCGGCCAGATCAAGACCGCGCAGACCGTCTGCCACGAAATCCTCCGCGGCATCCTGCGCGAGGCGCGTCAGTTCGAGGCGCGCGAGTTCCGCATCATGGCCGCGCAGCCGGTGATCGATCTGTTCCTGGAAGAGGAATCGCAGAGCCTGGCGCAGCTGTCCGACTTCATCGGCAAGCCGATTTCCATGCAGGTGGAGAGCCTGTTCAGTCAGGAGCAGTACGACATCATCCTGCTGTGAGCCGCGCCTGCACCTGATCCGGCGCCAGCGCGACCCAAACCGTCTTGCGCCGGGATTTGTCGCCGCGCAGCAGTTTGACCTCGCGCGCGGCAATGCCCAGGCGCTTGGCGACGAAGGCGAGCAGCGCGGCATTGGCCGCCCCTTCGACCGGCGGGGCTTGAATCCTGAGCTTGAGGGCATCGCCGTGCAGCCCGGCCAGTTCGCTTTTCGAGGCGCCCGGCTGGATGTGCAGGGTCAGTTCGCTGCCGCCGTCGGCCGCCCGCAGCCAAGCGGGCATCACCAGATCAGGCCGCGGGCATAACGTTCGAGGCCGGCCACCAGCGTAATCAACAGCAGCTGAATGACGATGAAGGCGGCGATCGGGCTGACGTCGATGCCGGCGATGGGCGGGATCAGCCGGCGCAAGGGGGCCAGCACCGGCCGGGCCAAGGCGTAGAACACCGGCGCGATGGGCGAGTAGGGATTGACCCAGCTCAGGATCGCTTGGAGGAAGACCAGGCCGAGCAGGATATACAGCGCCAGACTCAGCAGCATGGCCAAGCCGTGCAAAAGGAAGCCGGGCAAGACCTGCCAGCCCGCGGCCGCGAAGGGGTAGCTGTCCAGCCAGTGCAGGCCGAAGCTGAGCAGCAATTCGGTGAGGTAGCACAACAGCAGGCTGGCCCAGTCGAGGCCGAGCAGGCCGGGGATGACCCGGCGCACCGGGCGCACCGCGAAATCGGTGACCTTGACGATGAATTGGGCGAAGGGGTTGTGAAAAGGCACCCGTGCCCATTGCATATAGAAGCGCAGCCAAAAGGCCGAGGCGGCCAGGCCCAGGAGGACGCGCAGCAGGAATTGCAGGGCGTCGATCAGCATTACTGTTCCCCCCCGAACAGTTCGCCCATTTCGCGCGCTCGTTTGGCGGCCGCCGCGGCCGCCCGCCCGATGGCTTGGCGCACGCCGGCCTGTTCCAAGGCCAAGAGGCCCTGTTCGGTGGTGCCGCCCTTGGAGGTGACCCGGGCGCGCAATTCGGCCGGGCTCACCGTCTCGCTCATGGCCAGGCGGGCCGCGCCGTGGAAGGTATGCAGCACCAAGCGCCGGGCCGCCAGCGGCGGCAGGCCGAGTTCGGCCGCTGCCTGCTCCAGGGCCTCGATGAAATAGAAGACATAAGCCGGGCCGCTGCCGGAGATGGCGGTCACTGCGTCGATCTGCGCCTCGGTGTCGACCCAGACCACCGAGCCCACCGTTTCCATGGCCCACTGGGCGGCGTCGCGCTGGGCCTGGTTGACCTGCTTGAGGGCATAGAGGCCGGCGATGCCGGCGCCGACCAGGGATGGGGTGTTGGGCATGGCGCGGACCACGGCCGGGTGCCCGCGCAACCAACGGGCCACGTCCATGGCCCGGATGCCCGCTGCGATCGACAGCACCAACTGGGTCAGGCGCAAGGCCGGCAGCTCGCGCAGCACCTCCTGCATCTGTTGCGGTTTGACGGCCAGCACGATGACATCGGCCGCCTTGATGTCGGCGATATGCTCCCCGACGTTGACGCCGAATTGCTGACGGAGCCAGTCGCGGCGCTCGGGGTTGATCTCGGCCACCTCGATGTCGCGGGCGGCGATGCCCTGTTTGACCATGCCGCCGATCAATGCGGCGGCCATGTTGCCGCCGCCGATGAATGCCAGTTTCATATGAGTCCTTCTTTTGTCTTGCCGCGGGCGCCGAAGATGGCGCTGCCGATCCGCACAATGGTTGCGCCCTCCATGATAGCCGCCTCTAGGTCATCGGACATGCCCATGGACAGGGTGTCGACGGCGAGGCCTTCAGCCCGGGCCCGATCGAACAGCTCATGCAGTTGCCGGAATTGTGCGCGCTGCCCGGCGACGTCGTCGGTCGGCCGGGGGATGGTCATGAAGCCGCGCAGTTTCAAGCCGGGCAGGGCGGCGATTTGGCGGGCCAGGCTGAGGGCCTCGCTCGGCGGCACGCCGCCTTTGCTCTGTTCATCGCCGATATTCACCTGCACGCAGACGTTCAGGGGCGGCCGTCCGGCCGGCCGGGCTTGGGCCAGCCGCTCGGCAATCTTCAGCCGGTCGACGCTGTGCACCCAGTCGAACTGCTCGGCGATGGGCCGGGTCTTGTTGCTTTGGATGGGGCCGATGAAGTGCCATTCCAGAGGGCGGAGCAGGGGCCCCGAAGGGGATGCGACCCCGGCGGAATGGTTGTTGGTGGCCGGCTCGATGCCGGACGCCAACAATGCGTGCACCTCGGCGATTTTTTCCACCGCTTCCTGCACGTAGGATTCACCGAAGGCGGTCTGCCCTGCGCGGTAGGCCTCGATCACGGCAGCGGCCGGGAAGGTCTTGCTGACGGCGAGCAGATGCACGCTGTCGGGTAGGCGTTGTGCCGCCGATACGGCGGCGGCGATACGCCTGTGGACGTCTTGCATGGCTTTTGCAATTGCGCCCATAATGGCCCGGACACCCTCTGAAAACCGCGATAAACAGGGAGATTGTAATGGATATCGCCGACCTGCTGACCTTCGTGGTCAAGAACAAGGCCTCCGATCTACACCTGTCTTCCGGCTTGCCGCCGATGATCCGGGTGCATGGCGACATCCGCCGCATCAACCTGCCGGCCATGGACAACAACGAAGTGCGCGCCATGATCTATGACATCATGAACGACGCGCAGCGCAAGGCCTACGAGGAGCACCTGGAGACCGACTTCTCCTTCGAGTTGCCCAACGTCGCCCGCTTCCGGGTCAATGCCTTCAACCAGCACCGCGGCGCCGGCGCGGTGTTCCGGACCATTCCGTCCAAGGTGCTGACTTTGGAGGAGCTGGGCGCGCCGGAGATCTTCAAGGAAATCTCCAACCAGCCGCGCGGCATCGTGCTGGTGACCGGGCCGACCGGCTCCGGCAAGTCGACCACGCTGGCGGCCATGGTCGACTACATCAACGACAATATGTTCGGCCACATCCTCACCATCGAAGACCCGATCGAATTCGTCCACCAGAGCAAGAAGAGCCTAATCAACCAGCGCGAGGTCGGGCCGCACACCCACTCCTTCGCCAACTCGCTGAAATCGGCGCTGCGCGAAGACCCGGACGTG